>NZ_KV811586.1:201356-217551 GCF_001813145.1 Rothia sp. HMSC066G02
GGGGGTTTGCCGCTTCGTATGTGATGTGTCGGTATTGTGTGCGGGTGTTGTGTGCCAGTGGCGGGGCCGGAGTTTAGCCGGCTATGCTGTGAGCCTTAACGCTAAAAATGCACTTGAGCATTGTGTGCAGTGGTGAAATAATTGCAGTTATGCAGAAAAAGGAACAGAGCCTTCGCGAACGCCGCCGCGAACAAACCTGGACGGCAATCCACGAAGCAGCCCTCAAACGCGTCCGCGACCATGGGATGCGCGGAACCACCGTTGAAGAAATCGCCCAGGAGGCGGGCGTCTCCCCGCGTACCTTCTTCAACTACTTCCCCTCCAAAGAGGACGCCGTTCTGGGTCTGCGTGAACCGGTGGTCAGCGAGGAAATCCTCGAAACAGACCGCGCCCACGAGGATGACAACACCATCATTCGTGTAACCCACCTTCTCTGGGAGGTCATTTTCCAGAGCTTCCACTACGCCAATGGCAAGGACCCCCGAGCTCCCTTTCAGGAGTTCCCCGAGTCCGCGAAACGAATGAAAATGCACTACATGAAGTGCGAACAGGTGCTCACCGATTACCTGAACACTATTGACTGGGTGGCTTTTGACGCGGCCGGTCGCCGCGGCCCCTTCCCGCGCCGAACCCCCGCTGACCCGCTGACCGATCACTTCCGGGAGCGATCACGCGCAAAGGTCCAGCTTGCCTCCGCGGTGCTTCGTCAGCTGGAGTTCGCCCGCGACCTGGAAGATAAAGAGGATATTGCCCGCCATATCCGCCAGACGGTGAAGACCTTCCAGTTCCTGCTTTTTGAGCAGAACCGACCGGCAATCTAGCGGCGGTTCACTGCTACAAACTACAAAAGCCCGCCGGAAACCGAATCCGAGGCCCCGAATCGAGGCAACCGAATCCAGAGCCCGGCGGACACTCACAACAGACATATAGAACGTAACTAAGGATTAAACGATGAGTACAGAGGAAAAGAATCTACCTCAGCCGCCAGCCGGTGAGGCTAAGCAGGAAAGTAAAAACCGCATCCGCGCCATGTTCCTGGGCCTGGTCATTGTGATGCTCATGTCCTCGCTGAACCAGACGATTCTGGCGCCGTCGCTGCCCACGATTGTGGGTGAGCTTCACGGCGTGGAGCACATGAGCTGGGTGATTACCATTTTCATCCTGCTTTCGACGATTACGATGCCGGTCTACGGTAAGCTATCGGATCAGTTCGGACGCAAGCCCTTCCTGATTTTTGCGATTGTCTCCTTCATGGCGGGCTCCGTGGTCGGCGCGCTCGCACAGAACATGAACTGGCTGATTTTCGCGCGTGCCCTGCAGGGTCTGGGCGGTGGCGGTCTGATGATTCTGTCTCAGGCTGTGATTGCTGATGTGATTCCTCCCCGCGACCGCGGCCGTTACATGGGTATTATCGGTGGCGTTTTTGCGTTCTCGTCGGTGGCTGGTCCGCTGATTGGTGGCTGGATTACTGAGGGGCCGGGTTGGCGTTGGGCGTTCTGGCTGAACCTGCCGCTGGCTATCCTGTCGATTCTTGCGGTGATTTTCTTGCTGCCGCACCGCCCGTTCCGTGACCGTGAGAAGCACAGCATCGACTACCTTGGTTCGCTGATTCTGATGGCGGGCACGAGTGCGCTGGTGCTTGCCACGATTTGGGGCGGTAACCAGTACGAGTGGACTTCGCCGCAGATTATTGGTCTGCTGGTCTTCTCTGTGGTTGCTGCGCTGGTGTTTATCCCGGTGGAGAACCGTGCGGCTGAGCCGGTCATGCCCATGTACCTGTTCAAGAACCGTAACTTCCTGCTGACCCTGGGTGCTTCGCTGGCGCTGGGTGTGGCAATGTTCGGTGCGGTGGAGTACATCCCGACCTACCTGCAGATGGCACTGGGTGTGAGCGCTACGGTGGCGGGTCTGCTGATGATCCCGATGATGGGCGTCATGCTGGTGGTCTCGATTGTGACGGGCCGCGTGGTGTCGAAGAGCGGTCGCTATAAGCGTTACGTGACGAGCGGTACCGCGATTGTGGCGCTGGGCCTGTTCCTTCTGTCGACCGTGAATGTTGAGACCCCGACCTGGCTGTTCTGTACCTACCTTGCGGTGATGGGTGCCGGTCTGGGCATGTCCATGCAGTTCTTGACTCTGATTGTTCAGAATGCGTTCCCGGTTAGCGTGGTGGGTACCGCGACGGCGTCGAATAACTTCTTCCGTCAGGTGGGTGCTACCGTGGGTGCCTCGCTGGTGGGTGGTCTGTTTACCTCGCGTCTGACCTCGCTGATTTCTGAGCGTATGCCGCAGCAGGCGCTACAGTCTTCGGGTAGCCATGCGTCGTCGTCTCTGACTCCTGAGCTGGTGGCGTCTTTGCCGGAGCCGGTGCACGGCATCATCGTGAATGCGTATAACGATGCGCTGATTCCGCTGTTCCTGTACCTGGTGCCGCTGGGCCTGGTGTCTACGCTGCTTCTGTTCTTCATCCGTGAGGATGCGCTGGCGACGACCCTGGAGACTGAGCCGGCTGTTGATATTGCCCGTGCGGCGACCGGTGCGATTCCGGTGATTACTCCGGAGATGGCGGCGAAGGATGCGCAGGCTCTGAAGAGCATGCAGGGTCCTAACCGCAGGACGATTGCTGAGTCAGTGAGCTCGGATGCTTCGCATGAGGCGGGCTCTTCGGAGGATGGCGGCTCCTCGCGTTCCTAGAACGAGGGATAACGAAAAGGTGCGCGCCGGAGGCGTTGCCTTCCTATATAAGCGGCGCCCCGGTGCGAGTCGTGTGCTCGTGCCGGGGCGCCGCTTTTGGCTGAGTTGCCTTAACCAGTGCGCTTAAGAGGTGTGCCTTAGTGCTTGGTTTAGGGGTTGGAAGTGTTGGTTTAGTCCCTTAAATAGTGGGTTTACGTGGTGTTTTGCCCCATTAAAGCGCTTATCGAAAAGGTTATTACGTCCCTATGTCGAGAGAATTGTTTCCGATGTAAAATTTTCGTAAAAATTGTTAATCCGCCCCTTTTCCCCGGTATTCCGGGGCATTTTTTTACCCAGCTCCCTTTTAGCTTGCATACAGGCTGTTCTAAGGGGTGAAAGTGCCCAATGTGGGTTTGGTGGAAGTGTTACAGGCTATATAAGATAAAGTACATATGCTCCTAGTGACAGTCATCACGAAGCAGTGCGCTAGGACAGCATGACACACATGCCTTAACACCGACATCTACACAAGGAGGGGAACCGTCCCATGTTTAGGTACATCCTCCAGCGATCGCTGACGTACCTCGTCATGGTCTTTATTACGACCACGATGGGTTACTTTGCAGCGGTTACTGCCCTGAAGCCTGCCCTCTTGGAGCAGGAAAAGGTTCCGAAGCCTAGCCCCGAGCAGGTGAACCGTAACTTCGCATCCCTGGGTCTCGATCCCGAAATGAACCCCTGGGACCGCTACGTTCAGTGGCTGACCAATGTGGTCACCAAGTTCGATTGGGGCCGTAGCCCCAACGGCGCGTACATTAACCAGGAATTTGGCCAGCGCGTGTGGGTTTCTACCCGCCTGCTGCTGGTGGCTACCATTCTCTCGATTGTGATTGGTATTGCCCTGGGTGTGTACTCGGCAGCTCGCCAGTACAAGTTCTCTGACCGTGTTATCACCGGTTACTCCTACCTGGTCTACATCATCCCCGCTCCCGTTGCTTACTTCGTGGTGCAGCAGGGCGCGACCACTATCAACAACATCGCCGTTGCTAATGGTGGAGAGAAGATTTTCTATGTGACCGGTATTTCGACTCCGGGTCTGACCGGATTCTGGGAAATCACCATGGATATGGCGGCGCACTACGTCGTGCCGACCTTCTGTATGACCATCTTCGGTTGGGCTGGTTACCAGATTGCACAGCGTCAGTACCTGCTCGATAACGTGAACGCTGACTTCGTGCGTACCGCTCGTGCTAAGGGCTTGACCCGTAACCAGGCGATTACTCGCCACGCACTGCGCGTCTCCTTCATCCCCGTGGCACAGTCCATCGCGTACCAGATTCCGATGATTTTTGCGGGTGCATTCTTCGCCGAGACCGTCTTTGCATGGCCCGGTATCGGTAAGTGGTCGATTGACTCCATTTCCGCGCAGGACGTGAACGCTGCGACCGTGACCCTCGCGTACGGTTCTGCACTGTTCGCTGTCGGTGCGATCATCGCTGATATCGCTACCACCATCGTCGACCCCCGAGTGAGGATCTCATGAGTCAGGTAACTGCAACTTCCTCCGTACCGGTGGTACAGGAGAACGGTGACTTCAAGGTCATCAACAAGAGCGTTATTATTCTGCGCCGCTTCCTGCGTAACAAGGCTGCAGTCTTCGGTCTGTGCGTGTTCATCGGCATGGGTCTGTTCGGTCTGTTCGGTAAGTACCTGACCAAGTACAAGCCCAACGACATTGACTACATGGCGCTGGGTGAAGGCCCCTCGGCCGAGCACTGGTTCGGTACCACCATCGCGGGTAATGACGTGTTCGCCATGATGTCTGAGGCCGTCTGGACCTCTCTCCAGATTGGTGTGGTCGTCGGTTTGGCCACTGTGTTCATCTCCGCAGTTTACGGTTGTGTGATGGCGTACTTCGGTGGCTGGATTGACAAGATTATGCTGTTCATCCTCGAGACCCTGATCATGGTTCCCTCGCTGCTGATTCTGGCAATTCTGATCAACGGTCAGGTTGGTAAGCAGATTCAGAAGAGCGTCCCCACCTGGGTTCTGCTCTCTGCAGTGCTGATTGCCTTCGGCTGGATGGGTAGCGCCCGTGTTATTCGTGCAATGGCGCAGTCCCTCATCAACCGCGACTTCGTGAAGGCTGCACGCTACATGGGTGTGCACCCCTTCAAGATTGTGATGCGCCACCTGGTTCCGAACATTGGCTCCCTGCTGGTTCTGAACTTCACCAGCGGCATCATGGGCGCTGTGCTCTCTGAGGTCGCTTACTCCTTCATCGGCATCGGTATTAAGTACCCCAACTACTCGCTGGGCTCGCTGATTTCGGATGCTTCGCAGCAGATTAACACCCTGCCGCACATGTTCTGGTTCCCGGTTCTGTTCTTCTTCCTGCTGGTTGGTCCGCTGGCCCTCATGAACGACGGTCTGCGTGACGCATTCGACCCGACTTCGATGTCGGTCGGTAAGATCAAGAAGTCCAAGAAGAACGAGAAGGCAGAGGCACCCGCTGCCGCTGCAAAGGAGGCGAAGAACTAATGAGTACCTCTCCCGTTCTGAGCGTTAAGGACCTCAACGTCCGCTTCAACACTGAGAATGGCGTCGTGCACGCTGTTCGCGGTGTGAACTTTGACCTGTACCCCGGTAAGACCCTGGGTATTGTGGGTGAGTCCGGTTCCGGTAAGTCCGTTGCTTCCATGGCGATCATGGGCCTGCACCCGACTACCGCTGACATCACCGGTTCGGTCAAGTACAACGGCACCGAGCTGCTGGGTCTGAGCGATAAGGAAATGTGCGCATACCGCGGCAAGGAGATCTCTATGATCTTCCAGGATCCGCTGTCCTCGCTGACCCCCGTGTACACCATTGGTGATCAGATTGCTGAGGTGCTCAAGGTCCACAACAAGGGCATGAGCAAGCAGGCTATCAAGGACCGTTCCATCGAACTGATGCGTATGGTGGGCATTCCTTCGCCGGCTGACCGCCTGCGTTCCTTCCCGCACGAGTTCTCCGGTGGTATGCGTCAGCGCATCATGATCGCTATGGCGATTGCGAATGACCCCCGCGTGCTCATCGCCGATGAGCCCACTACCGCACTGGATGTGACCATTCAGGCGCAGGTGCTGGAGGTTATGCAGAAGGCTCAGGAAGAGACCGGCGCAGCGACCATCATGATTACCCACGACCTCGGTGTTGTGGCTGGTATGGCTGACGACATTCTGGTGATGTACGCCGGTAAGCCGGTGGAGATTGCGAAGGCAGAGGACCTGTACAAGCATCCCTCCCACCCGTACACCATTGGCCTGCTGGGTGCGGTCCCGCGTGTGGACCGTTCCGAGAAGGTCTCCCTGGTTCCGATTGAGGGTACCCCTCCGAACCTGATTAACCCGGTGACCGCGTGCTCCTTCCGCCCGCGTTGCCCCATCGCTAAGAGCGGTGGCCAGTGCTGCCAGGACTCCAACGGCGAGCCCGATCTGCAGCTGCTGGAAGGCGTTGGCGAGGGCCACTACTCCTCCTGCACCATCTCTCAGGAGCTGGTCGGTAAGACCGCAGACGAGCTGTACCCGGTTCCGGAACCCCCGGTATCGAAGTACGACGGTATTCCGCGTGAGGAGCGTGCCCCCGTCCTGGAGGTCCGCAACGTCAAGAAGCACTTCCCGCTCATGAAGGGTGCGCTGATTAAGCGCCGCGTGGGCACTGTGAAGGCTGTGAACGGCCTGTCCTTCGACATTCGCGAGGGCGAGTGCTTCTCCATCGTGGGTGAGTCCGGTTGTGGTAAGACCACCACCCTGCTGGAAATCATGGAGTTCAACAAGAACACCGACGGTGAGATTCTGATTAACGGAACCTCCACCAAGGACGGCAAGTCCGCAGGTGAGATTCTTGAGCTGCGTAAGAACCAGCAGATGGTGTTCCAGGACCCCACCGGTGCTCTGGATCCGCGCTTCACCGTTTACGAGGTGCTGGCTGAGCCCCTGGAAAACCAGGGCATGAACAAGGCAGACATCAAGAAGCGCGTCATCGAGCTGATGCACATTGTGGGTCTGCAGCCCGACCACGTGAACCGCTTCCCGAACCAGTTCTCTGGTGGTCAGCGTCAGCGTATCGGTATTGCTCGTGCGCTTGCCGTTAACCCCAAGCTCGTGGTTCTGGATGAGCCGGTGTCCGCACTGGACGTGTCCGTCCAGGCTGGTGTGATCAACCTGCTGGAGGAGTTGCGTGCAAACCTGGGCCTGAGCTACCTGATGGTTGCTCACGACCTCGCGGTGATTCGCCACGCATCCGACCGCGTTGCAGTGATGTACCTGGGTCGTATTGTTGAGATCGGTGACGTCGACCAGGTGTTCGACAACCCGATTCACCCGTACACCCGTGCACTGCTCTCGGCGATTCCGGTTCCGGATCCCGAGGTTGAGGCAAAGCGCCACCGCATTATGCTTGAGGGCGACCTGCCCACTCCGGTGAACGCGCCTAAGGGTTGTGGCTTCTCGAGCCGTTGCCCGGTCTTCAAGCTGCTGCCTGAGGACAAGAAGCGTCGTTGCCTGGAGGAGATGCCGGAACTGACCCCCGTTGAGGGCCAGGATCACGGTTATGCTTGCTACTACCCTGAGGCTGAGGCCGCTACGGTGTAGCTCTAGAGTCGGCTGAATAAGTCGCATGTGTGCCGAGGGGCGAATATTCGTTGAATATTCGCCCCTCGGGTTTTTTATGCCCGGTATTGGTGGGCTGTACGTTGTTCGAGATTGCCACCTAGTGAGACGGTGCGAGCCGCAGAATGTGGCGCTAAGCACTGAAATGCTCCAGGAAACGGGTAAAACCACCCTGACTAGGTATAACCTTTCTCACCATTCAAGATATGAATAATTATGGGCGGGCTTTCACGCGGGCAGTAAGCCATAATTAAGCCATGGGCACGCCGCTAGGGGCGTACCCGAAGGAACACATTCATAGACCGGCACTAATTCATCGCTCACCGCACCCTTTGGGCGGCGCATGAGCAGGGAATCCTTGACGCTTTCCTGCGGGATTATTGAGGGTCAAACGTATAAGAGGACACTCTCATGGAGAAGAATTTCATCCTGAACCGTCGTACCGTTCTCGGTGGCGCTGCAGCACTGGGTACCGTGGGCGTACTGGCTGCGTGCGGCTCGTCCAAGGACTCCAAGGCAACCACCCAGGGTGCAACCGTGGGCACCGATGCCAAGGAGCTTTATGACCTTGGTGAGGCAGCTGTATCTGAGCTGAAGGATGGCGGCACTCTGCGCCTGGCTGTTCCGGGTATTGGCCCGGACTTCAACCTTTTCAGCGCGGACGGCAACTCCCTGTACACCCAGACTGCTATGAGCCCCGTGGCTTACGCAGGCCTGTGGCAGGGTGACCCCATGGGTAAGCGCACTCTGGCTCCCGATTTCGCGAAGAGCTTCGATGTTTCCGAAGAAAACGGTCTGCCCGTTGTCTCCATTGAGCTGAACCCCCAGGCTAAGTTCAACGACGGTACCCCCATCGACTACAAGGCTCTGCAGGCTACCTGGGAGGTCCTCAAGAGCACCGATGGCGGCTACAAGATTGGTACCAGCGGCATCTACAGCAGCATTGCTTCCGTGGAGCGCGACGGTGATGACTTCAAGGTGAAGGTAACTTTCTCCGCACCTTACTACCCGCTGGATACCCTCTTCGCTGGCATTATGCACCCGGCTCTGCTGGACAAGGAACTCTTCAACACTGGTTTCGTTGACAAGCCGCACCCCGAGTACTGGGTTGGCCCCTTCACCATTGCTGAAGGTGGCTGGAACTCCACCGAGAAGACCCTGACCCTGACCCGCAATGAGAAGTGGTGGGGCGAGAAGCCCGTTCTGGAGCGCATCGTCTTCCGTCAGATGGATACCGCTGCTGAGCGCGCGGCATTCAAGAACGATGAGCTTGACGCGATTGGCGCTACCACCGCTTCTGCATACAAGGAGCTCAAGGAAGTTGCTAACACCGAGATTCGTCGCGGTGCTCGCCTCTTCGCCGGCGGTCTGACCATGAACCCCGCCCGCATGCAGGATGTTGCTCTGCGTCGCGCTGTGGTTGTTGGTCTGAACCGTGAGGCTCTCGCTAAGGTTCGTTTCCAGGGTCTGGATTACGAAGAGAAGCTCCCCAACTCGGTTATTCATATGCCCTTCACCGAGTACTACCAGGACGACTACCCGACCCCGAACAACGATGCTACTGCAGCATCCAAGATTCTGGAAGAGGCAGGCTACACCAAGAACGGTGAGTTCTACGAGAAGGACGGCAAGCAGGCTGCCTTCAAGTTCTCCATCTTCGGTGAGGACCCCACTGCCAAGGCTGTCGGTCAGACCCTGGTTCAGCAGCTGAAGTCCGTAGGCATTAATGCTGAGCTCGACTCCCGTGCTGTTAGCGAGTTCAACAAGACCATGGCCTCCAAGGACTACGACGCAACCTCCTCCGGTTTCGCTCCGAGCTCCCCGGATGCTACCGAGGCTACCGAGCAGTTCTACATGCGCCGTAAGCCCGAGGAAGCCGGTTCCGATGAGATCAATGAGATGATCGCAAAGATGAAGCTCATTGCTGACGACAAGGAACGCAACCAGGCTTGCAACGAGATCGAGAAGAAGCACCTGGCTGAGTTCGCAGTGCTGATTCCGCTCATGAACGGCCCCGAGTACAAGTTCGTGAAGAAGGGTCTGCGCAACTACGGCGTGTCCCTCTTCCAGGGCACCGGCATTCACTGGGAGAAGGTCGGTTGGGCTAAGTAAGTCCTCGTCCCTTCACCTCCTAGGTGAATAGCCTAGAGCTATTGAAAGTGTCCACCCGGATCATCCGGGTGGACACTTTTTGCATTTCTGGAGGGGGTGCTTTGGGCGCTTTTATGTACCGATGCGGGGGAGCGGTGGTATAGCTATCCGTCAAAATCCGAAAAATTCGCGCAAAAACAGCGTATGCATAGTATGAATATCCAAAAGACACGATAAATATTAAGAAATATTGTAAAAATGCTTGGTTTTTG
Source organism: Rothia sp. HMSC066G02 (assembly GCF_001813145.1). Classification (NCBI taxonomy): domain Bacteria; kingdom Bacillati; phylum Actinomycetota; class Actinomycetes; order Micrococcales; family Micrococcaceae; genus Rothia; species Rothia sp. HMSC066G02. The sequence continues at coordinate 211,045 of NZ_KV811586.1, forward strand.
CTCCCGAGGCGCGCTACAGTGGAGTTATACAAAATTATGCAGTGCTCTGCATAAATAATCATTACTTCGGGGATACGGGATACACCCGCCCACACAAGACAGAAGGAAACCACTCCCATGACCGCCAACACCGCATACACCGCGAGTAGCCACGAAGCGACCAAGAACAGCTTCAGCCGCCGCGCCCTCATTGGCGGCACCGCGGCTCTGGGAGCTGTAGGTCTGCTCAGCGCCTGCGGCAACGGCAGCGCAAGCTCTGAAAAGACCAAGGCCGCCGGCGCCGGTGCCAATATCGAAGACCTCTACAACATCAACGCTCAGGATGTGAACAGCCTGAAGAAGGGCGGCACCCTGCGCCTGCCCGCCGGATCCATCGGTCCGAACTTCAATTTCTACACCCAGAGCGGTAACACCAGCGATAACGTCAACGTTATGAGCACCATCAGCCAGGCCGGCATGTGGAACCTCGACTTTGACGGCACTTACAAGCTGAACACCGACTTTGCTGTCTCCTTCGAGCACAGCAAGAAGGGCGACAAGGTTCAGGTTGCCGTCAAGCTCAACCCCAAGGCTGTCTTCAACGATGGCACCCCCATTACCTACAAGGCGCTCCAGTCCACCTGGAACATCTTCAAGAGCCTGGATAACGGCTACAACATTGTCTCCAGCGGCATCTACGAATTCGTCGAATCCGTAGAAAAGGGCGAAGACGACTACAGTGCAATCGTCACCTTCTCCAAGCCCTTCTATCCGCTGCAGAGCCTCTTCTCTGAGATTCTGCACCCCGCACTGGAAGACGTCGAGCTCTTCAATAACGGCTTCGTGGATGCGCCCCACCCCGAGTACTGGGCTGGCCCCTTCACCCTGGCGGATAAGGGCTGGGACTCCACCGCGAAGACCTTCAGCGTTGTACCCAACGACAAGTGGTGGGGCACCAAGCCCCTGCTGGACAAGATTGTCTTTACCCAGATGGAATCCAGCGCTGCACGTGCCGCGTTCAAGAACGATGAAATTGACGCTATCGGTGCAAGCACCTCCTCCACTTATGCCGAGGTGAAGAACATTGCGGGTACCGAACTGCGTAAGGGCACCCGCCTCTACGCTGGCGGCCTGGATATTAACCCCCGCCGCGTCAAGGATGCTGCCCTGCGTAAGGCAATCTTCGTCGGCACCAACCGTGAAGCACTCGCAAAGATTCAGTTCCAGGGTCTGCCCTACGAGGAAGCTATCCCCGGTTCGATGATTCATATGCCCTTCTCGCCCTACTACCAGGATTCTTACCCGACCCCGAATAACAGTGTTTCGGAGGCGCAGAAGATTCTGGAAGCCGCCGGCTACACCAAGAACGGCGACTACTACGAGAAGGATGGCACGAAGGCTGGCTGTGCAGTGGTGGTCTTCGGTGATGACCCGACCACCAAGGGTAAGGCTCAGACCTTTACCCAGCAGATGAAGGATGTCGGTATCGAAATCCGCATTGACCAGCACTCCGATAGCGAATTCGCTACCATTCTGGGCAACTGGGACTACGATATTTCCTTCAGTGGCTACTCGGTCTCTGCTGACGCAACCGAGGGTACCAAGCAGTTCTACTACTCCGAGAACAACGAAGGTATCGGCAGCAAGGAAATCGATGCCCTCATCGACGCCATGACCCTCATTGAGGATGACAAGGAACGTAACCTTGCCTGTAACGAGATTGAGAAGAAGCACATGGCTGAGTTCGCCTTCCTGGGTACCATTACGAACGGTCCTGACTTTGTGATGGTCAAGAAGAATCTGGCTAACTATGGTCCGCGCCTGTATAAGTCGATGGACTGGGCTGCTGTGGGCTGGATGAACTCCTAGGGGTTCCTACCCTATGAGCGGGTCGAATGCGTATATGCGCGTTCGGCCCGCTTTGCTGTGCCCGCTGACTATTTCTGGAGGCGGGGGAGGGAGTGTCACTCGAAGGGTGGTGGGGTTGTGCCGACATGGATTTAGGCCCGCTGCCTTAGGGCCGGGCGTAATAATTAAGAAATATTTATCGTGTTGCGCACTTGTAGTGATGTGTGTGGTGTACACTACTAAAAATATTAAATGTGGCTTATAACATAGCTTTAGGTCACATTATTTTGCATGGCTTGACCTGCCCGCCCATCACCGCAGATGGCAGGCGCTCCTGCAGACGGAAACCCCGCCTCCAGAGCATGCGAGCCACCCACTCTACACTGCAAACACTGCATTAGCGCAGTCCACACCCACAAGGAGCCCATCATGAGCCCCCACCCCATCCCCTCCCTCTCCGGATTCAACCCGATCATGAGCCGCCGCGTACTGTTCGGCGGCGCAACCGCCGTCGCTGCTGCCGGCGTACTGAGCGCTTGTGGCTCCTCGTCCTCCAAGACCGAGCACAAGGCAAGCGAAACCCCGTTCTATGAAATCAACGAGCAGGATACCTCGAAGCTCAAGCAGGGCGGTACCCTGAACCTGAGCACCTACTCCCTGGGCCCGGACTTCAACCGCTTCTCCCAGAACGGCTCGAGCACCTCCGTCTCCGAAACCATGGGCGTTATCGCCGGTGCCGGCATCTGGCGCAGCACCTACAAGGGTGAAGATGAGCTCGACCCCAACTACTGCCTCGGCTTCGAAGCTAAGGAAGTAGACGGCAAGATCACCGCAGAGGTTCGCCTGAACCCCAAGGCAGTCTTCAACGATGGCACCCCCATCGACATCGACGCCCTCAAGGCAACCTGGCAGATTCAGCGTGACCCCGAGGGTGAATACAAGATCGGCGCAGCAGGTATCTACGAGTTCATCGAAAGCGTTGAAGCTATCGACGGCGACCGCTACCACGCACGCGTTGTCTTCAAGACCGCACACAACCCCGTCAAGGGTCTGCTCTTCGGCGGAATCCTGCACCCGGCAATGCTCGACGTAAACCTCTTCAACGAAGGTTTCGTGGACAACCCCCACCCCGAGCTCGGTTGCGGCCCCTTCACCCTGGCACCCAACGGCTGGAACTCCTCCGAGAAGACTTTCACCGCTGTACCCAACGACAAGTGGTGGGGTGAGAAGCCCAAGCTGGACCGCATCGTCGTGCGTGAAATGGCTGACGCTGCAGCTCGCGCCGCGTACAAGAACGGCGAACTGGACGTCGTGGAATCACGTACCCTCAGCGCCTACAACGAGATGAAGGACGTTGCGAACTCTGAAATTCGCCGCGGTCGCCGCCTCTTCGCCGGCGGCATGAACCTGAACGCAGAGCACATCACCGATGTTGCTGTACGTAAGGCAATCTTCCTGGGTATCGACCGTGGTGCTCTGGCAAAGATTCGCTTCCAGGGTCTGCCCTACGAAGAAGAAGTACCCGGTTCGATGCTTCTGTTGGGTTCCTCCCAGTACTACCGCGACAACTACCCGGCACGTAACCCGGAGGAGGCACGCAAGGTCCTGGAGAAGGCAGGCTACACCAAGTCTGGCGACTTCTACGCGAAGGACGGCAAGACCATCACCTTGAAGCTGACCACCTTCGGTGATGACGCCACCACCAAGGGCCAGGCACAGACCTTCATCCAGAGCATGAAGGAAATCGGCATTAACTTCGAGCTCGATTCGCGTGCACAGTCCGAATTCTCGAAGGTTGTTGGTAACCGCGAGTACGACGTAAGCATTTCGGGCTTCGGCGTGGGCTCCGAGCCGACCAGTGCAGCCGAGTACTTCTACCACTCCAAGAACTGGAACGGCGTCGGCACCCCCGAAATCGACGCTATGGTCGACGAGATGGTCACCATTCTCGACGACGCTAAGCGCGCCGAGAAGTGCAACGAAATTGAGAAGAAGCACATGAGCGAGGTTTGCCTCTTCATCCCGTTCCTCAATGGTCCGGACTTCAAGGCATGCCGCCCGAAGCTCGCTAACTACGGTGCGTTCCTCTTCAAGAGCCTCGACTGGTCTACGGTCGGCTGGATGGCGTAAGCCGCAGTTTTAAGCTCCCTGCCCCCTATACGTTTTCGCAGTGTCGTATAGGGGTGGGGGGCTTTTTCTTTTGGAGGGTTCAAGGCGCTTTAGCTGCCCATCGATGTGCTTTTAACGTGTAATGATTCTCAAAGCATCGGATGTGACGCGCTCGCGCGCCAATGCGACATAATATTTCATTTTTTAGTTTTCACACGCGGCTTCCGCGCAATGATGCGGGTTTAGATGCCGAACCCGTGATTTTTAGACAGTGTATAGTTCTTCCAGAGTCTGGACTGTGGTCTGCGTCGCTTCTTTTGGGGGTATACTGTGTTTCAACCACAAACAATGTGGGGGCTCTCACAAAGGTGATGGGCGGGAGCTTCGGCGCTCCCGAAAAATCGGCGCACAACACGGTGCGCTTATCGAATAGCACCTGAGCCCTCCGGCATGAGGAGAATACATGACTCATCTACGTATTAATCGCCGTACCCTGCTGACCGGCACCGTTGCCCTGGGTACCGTCGGCCTGCTCGCTGCATGCGGCGGCGGCTCTGACAAGAAGATCAGCGGTAAGGCTGCATCAAGCACCGAGGAAATCGTCAAGAACCTCGAAATCAACAAGCAGGACCGCTCCTCCCTCAAGCAGGGTGGCGAGTTCCGCGGTAGCGTCTCTGCAGTCGGCCCGAACTTCAACATTCTGACCCAGAGTGGCTACACCACCGCGAACCTCACCGCATTCGGTGGCCCCTGCAACATCCCCTCCGCTATCGGCTTCACCTCCCTGAGCCCTGCTGGCGAATACAGCCTCAACGACGACTATGTCAGCGACTACAAGGCAGAGACCGTTGGCGGCGTGCAGACCATCACCTTCAAGCTCAACTCTAAGGCTGTCTTCAACGACGGCACCCCCGTTGACGTTGAGGCAATCCGCGCCGCGTGGACCGTCTACCGCAACCCCGATGACGGCTACAACGTCATCGCAACTCCCTTCTGGCAGCAGGTGGCGTCCATCGACCCCGTGGATGGCGACAAGACCCGCGTCAAGATCGTTATGTCCAAGCCCCTGTACCCTGCCGAAACCCTCGGCCTGCTCGGTCTGCACCCCGCACTGACCGACAAGGAGCTCTTCAACAACGGATTCGTGAACAAGCCTATGGATCAGTACTGGTCTGGCCCCTTCAAGATTGGCGAGTGGAACTCTTCGGCTAAGACCCTCACCCTCGTACCCAATGACAAGTGGTGGGGTGAGAAGCCGCTGCTGGACCGCATTATCTGGCGTGAAATGGGCGACGAAGCAGAGCGCGCAGCGTTCAAGAATGGCGAGCTGGACAGCATCGGCTTTGCTGGCCTGGCAACCTACAATGCTGTCAAGGGTCAGCCCGGTGTCCAGATTCGTACCGGCCAGAGCCTCGGCGTGATCAACCTGCAGTTCAACCCGACCCGCGTGACCGACACCGCTCTGCGCCGTGCAGTCTTCGCAGCGGTTGACCGCTCTCAGCTGGCTAAGGTCAAGTTCGGCCAGATCAACTGGGAAGAGCCCCTGACCGGCTCCCTGATCGCTATGCCCTTCCAGAAGGGCTACCAGAATAACATGCCGTCCAACCCCGGCGCCGAGGCTGCGGCAAAGATCCTGGAAGCAGCAGGCTACTCCAAGTCCGGCGACTACTACGCCAAGGACGGCAAGACTGCAGGCTTCTCCATCACCTACTTCGGTTCGGATGCAACCTCTCTGGCTCAGTTCCAGAACCTCGAGCAGCAGCTCAAGGCGGCAGGTATTAAGCTCGAGCAGGACAACCAGCCGCAGTCCCAGTTCAACTCCGTGATGGGCGCTAAGCAGTACGACTGCGCCTTCTCCGGTTGGGGCATTGGTGCTGACCCCGCCGACAGCGTTCAGTACTTCTACACCAGCGAAATTAACGAGGGTGTGGGCGATCCTGAGCTGGATAAGTACATTGCCTCCATTTACGAGAAGGAATCCCACGAGGAGCAGTTGAAGATGGCTGCTGAGGCTGAGAAGCAGCACATGGAGAAGGTCGCTATTTACTTCCCCTACGCTAACGGCCCCAGCTACGTAGCTGTGAAGGAGAAGCTGGCTAACTACGGTCCTTCCCTCTTCGCAACCAGCTACACCGACCCCAAGCGCTGGGTCAATGTGGGTTGGCAGAACTAAAGCCACATGTTAATTTTCTGGATTCCTATTCGGTAGTTTCCGAATTTTCGGAGGCGCCGGCATAAGACTCCGGAGGGCAAAGTCCCGCGGTATTCCGCCTCAGCGGCGGGGTACTGCGGGGCTTTTCTGTGTTTTTGATGGGGGGTTTGTGGTGGGGTGGTTTCGGGGATTGGCTGAAATATTTTCCCTAAAACGGTGAACTAGGTCATAGTGCGTGGGAAATGTGTGTATACTAATCTCAATGCAAAATGTGCGTGCTGTCACAAAGATGTGCGGGTTGTGTTCCCCCGCGTACAAAAATTCAGCATCTCACCTAACCGAGGAAAACTAATGACCACTTTCACTCTCAACCGTCGTACCCTGCTCACCGGCACCGTTGCCCTGGGTACCGTCGGCCT
>NZ_KV811586.1:217651-246191 GCF_001813145.1 Rothia sp. HMSC066G02
ACCGTTGCCCTGGGTACCGTCGGCCTGCTCGCAGCCTGCGGCGGCAACTCCTCCAAGAACGAAACCAGTGCTCTCTCTGCCGGTGACGACCTGTCCAAGGCAGTCTCCTACAACGAGAAGGACCGCTCCGCCCTCAAGGACGGCGGCGAGCTACGACTGAGCGCTGACGGCATTGGCCCGAACTTCAACATCCTCAACACCAACGGCTACACCGCCGGCAACCTGAACATTCAGGCAGCCATCAACTCCGCCTTCACCGGCGGCTTCTACGCCGACTTCCGCGGCGAGTCGCACATGAACGAGGACTACGTCACCGAATACAAGGCGCAGACCGTTGACGGCGTGCAGACCGTGACCTTCAAGATCAACCCGAAGGCAGCCTTCAACGACGGTACCCCCATCGACGTGAACGCCGTCAAGAGCTACCAGACCATCTACACCGCCGCGGCATCCGGTTCGGACTACCAGATTACCCCCTCGCCCATCTGGGAACAGGTCGCAAGCGTCGAGGCTGTGGACGGCGATACCCGCCACGTGAAGGTCACCATGTCCAAGCCCTGGTACCCCATCGAAGGCAGCTTCACCTCGTTCCTGCACCCGGCATTCGCCGACCCCAAGTTCTTCAACGACGGCCTGAACGACAAGCCCCTCGACCAGTACTGGGCAGGTCCCTTCAAGGTCGGCGAGTGGAACTCCTCCTCCAAGGTGCTCACGGTCGTTCGCAACGAGAAGTGGTGGGGCCAGAAGCCCGCTCTTGAGCGCATCACCTGGCGTGAAATGAGCTCCCAGGCAGAGCAGGCAGCTTACAAGAACGGCGAAATCGACTACGTGGATGCCAGCACCCTCAGCTCCTACAACGAGCTCTCCGGCGTGGCAAACACCGACATTCGCAAGGGTAGCGCTCTCAGCGTGGGCAACTACGAAATCAACCCCGAAAAGGTGCCCCTGCCCGTCCGCCGCGCATTCGTTGCAGCCCTCAACCGTGAGCAGTTGCAGAAGCTGCGCTACGAGAAGCTCGGCTGGAAGGAAACCCTGCCCGGCTCCATGTGCATGCTACCCATGCAGGAAGGCTACCAGGACAACTACCCGACCAAGCTTGGCAAGGACGTCGCCACCAAGATCCTTGAGGACGCAGGCTACACCAAGAACGGCGACTACTACGCTAAGGACGGCGCTAAGGTCTCCTACCCGGTTATCACCTTCGGTAGCGACCCGGTTGTCAGCTCCACCGCGCAGTTCCTCGTCCAGCAGATGAAGGAAATCGGCGTTGAACTGACCATCGAGAACCACGGTGCTTCTGAAATGTCGAGCATCATCTCCTCGAAGAACTTCGCGATTAAGACCGGTGGCTACGGCATCACCACCTCCCCGGTGGATGCGGCGAACTACTTCTACATCTCCGAGACCAACAACGGTCACGGTAAGGATCTGGACTCGCTGGCAGCAACCATGATGTCCACCGAGGACCCGAAGGAACAGCTCAAGATCATGAACGAGCTGGAGAAGCGCCACCTGGACGAGGTCGCCATCTACGTGCCCACCCACAACGGCCCGAACTTCAAGGCGTGCCGTAAGGGCCTGGCGAACTACGGCCCCATGCTCTTCGGCCTGCCCTACTACAACCCGAACGTATGGATCAACGTCGGTTGGGAGAAGCAAAACTAAGCGTTGAGCACCGCTCACACACTCCATAAGGGGTAAAAGCGCTACAGCGGCGTGTTACAAAAGGATTAAAACCTTCTGTAGCACGCCGCTTTCCCGTTCCTAAGAGAGTCGCACGGATATACTTAAAACAAATGTGGGCATTCTGCCCGCAACCCCGGCAGAGACTGTCCTCCCGCCGGGTTGGAGTGTGGGTTACGCACCGTTCGCGTACCGCCTCCACAACACTGCGAATACTCTAGGAGAAATTCCATGAAGAGCATGTCTGTCTCTCGCCGTACCCTCCTGACCGGCACCGTTGCCCTCGGCACCGTTGGTCTACTGGCTGCCTGCGGCAGCTCGAAGGAAAAGGTTGGCGGTAGCGCCGCTAACAACGCTGAAGATATTCTGAAGAACCTTCAGGTCAACAAGCAGGACCGTTCCTCCCTCAAGCAGGGTGGCACCCTGACCCTCGCGGCTACCGCCCTGGGCCCCAACTTCAACCTGCAGACCCAGAGCGGCTACACCTCCAGCAACCTGGACGCTCTGGCACCCTGCAACATTCCCGCCGTGATGGGCTTCTACACCATGAGCCCCGAAGGCGAAGGCACCCTCAACCCCGAGTTCTGCACCGAGCACAAGACCGAGACCGTCGATGGCGTGCAGACCGCGACCTTCAAGATCAACCCCAAGGCTGCCTTCAACGACGGCACCCCCATGGACGTGAACGCTGTTCGCGCCGTGTGGAAGGTCTACCGCGCAACCACCGACAACCCCTACCACATCACCGACAACACCATGTGGCAGCAGGTTGAAAGCATCGAGGCTGTGGACGGCGACAACTTCCACGTCAAGGTCACCATGAAGGCTCCGTATTACCCCTCCGAGGGTCTGTGCGCCTTCGCAATCCACCCCGCACTGGAAGACGTCAACCTCTTCAACGAAGGCTTCGTTGACAAGCCCCTCGACCAGTACTGGGCAGGTCCCTTCAAGGTTGGCGAGTGGAACTCCTCCCAGAAGGTGCTCACCCTGGTCAAGAACGACAAGTGGTGGGGCGAGAAGCCGATCCTGGACCGCATCATCTGGCGTCAGATGGACTCCGAAGCAATCCGTGCAAGCTTCAAGAACGGCGAACTGGACGCCTTCACCTTCGTGGGTGCAACCAGCTACAACGCTGTGAAGGGCCAGGCTGGCACCGAGATTCGCCAGAGCCAGAACACCAACGTCAACATCATTCAGCTGAACCCCAAGCGCATCGAGGACCTGGCACTGCGCCGCGCAATCCTTGCTTCTGTGGACCGCGAGCAGATCGCTAAGGCATACTTCTCGCAGCTTGGCTGGACCGAGCCGCTGCCCGGCTCCATCATCGCAATGCCGTTCCAGAAGGGTTACCAGAACAACTACGCTGGTGACACCGGTGCACAGGCAGCTGGCAAGATTCTGGAGGCTGCAGGCTACTCCAAGTCCGGCGACTACTACGCTAAGAACGGCAAGGTTGCTGGCTTCGCTCTGACCTCTTTCGGTTCCGAGGCGGTCTACCAGGCGGTCTACCAGATTCTGGAGCAGCAGCTGAAGTCCGCAGGTATCCGCCTGAGCGCTGACAACCAGCCGCAGTCGAACTCCAACTCCGTGCTTGGCCAGAAGAGCTACGAAGCAATCTTCACCGGTTGGGGCGTTCTGCCCGACCTGGCTTCCTCGGCACCCTACTTCTTCACCACCGAGGTGTTCGGAGTCGGTGACCCCGAAGTTGATAAGCTCATCGAGAAGCTGCAGAACACCGAGAAGGAAGACGAGCGCATCAAGATCGCTAACGAGGCGGAGAAGCTCTACTACGAGAAGGTCGCAGTGTACCTGCCCTACGCAAACGGCCCGATGTACGCCGCTGTTAAGGCTAAGGTCGCGAACTACGGTCCGTCCCTGTTCAAGCAGAGCTACACCAGCGCTGACTACTGGGTCAACGTTGGCTGGCAGGAGTAGTACCGCTTGCGGTAACGCTCTAGTCGTCCTATAGGACTCGAAATCCCGGGTACTCTCAAACGAGAGTGCCCGGGATTTTTTGTGCCCTTTAGCCGGATATGTAATTACAAAAAACGAAGGGGAGGGGAACACCGTCCTAACCGGCTGCTACCACTCGCCCAGGTACAGGGCACGCTCCTGCAGGTACCTCAACATCTTCGGGTTCTGCCTCAGGTAGAAGATGCGGTAAATGCCGCCTCCAGCGACGATGAAAGCCAGCGGGAAACCTAAAATCACGAGCACACGGCTCATATTGGCGGACAGATCAAAAGGATCACCGCTGGTTGCCACCAGCATAATCCAGAGAGAATAGCCCACGCAGGCGAACACGGTGCCCCACATGCCGCGCACGAGCCAACTCACCAGCGCCACCGCAATAACCCACGCCAGCGCCAACGTGAACTGGTGCCGCTCCGCCTGAGCCCATGGGAGCGCCCCCACGTAAATAATTGCGGGGATGCCCAGGTACCCGGGGATATTCAGCGAGGCAAGAATGTTCACACAAAAATAGCCCAAGAAAATAGCGCTCAACGACGAGGATAGGAACAGGTGCAGAGGAATCATGCCGTCGCCGCTATAGGCTGCGGTCGGGCCCGCGTACACGGTTTCAAACATGAGGGTCAGCGGAGTCATCATGTACTCGATCCAGACGACCAGCGCAAAAGCACCGAAAATGCCCAGAGCCTGCATCAGAGCAATCAGCCGTGAACGGGCATCCCGAGGAATCGTGAAGCTCTGACCCTTAGCCTTGACCCCGCAGAGATGAACAACGGCCACCATTGCCGCGATGCACAGCACCCAGCGCACGAGGGCCCCCGGCAGCTCAGGAAGGCCGCCGTAAGCCCCCGTAGCGGGGTTACCCCAGGCTCCGGGGAGCAATGTAATAGCGTGAGTACCCTCGGGGAGGTTTGCGGAGGAAGCAAGTCGGTGCGGTTCGTAGATAACCCACCACAGAAGGTACGCTGGAATCAGCGCGGAGAGCTTACGCAGCAGAACCGGGAACGGCGCAGACTCATAGACGAGCGCCTCAAGATTGAGCCGGCGCATCAGCCGCCGAACAGGAGAAAGAGCGCGTAGCTCTTTTTGCTGCTCTTCCCACACTCCGGTATCCCATGTCCTAGTATCAGAAGACATCATCGTACTCCCTATCACGTGAGAACTTCCTTGTTGAGCTTATTATCACATTAGCAGAAATACCCCCCCGGCCAGTGCCTAAGCCCAGCAAACCCCTGCCCAGCAAACCCGGCCCAAAGACTCAGCACATCAGGAAGCAGGGCATAAGGGAAAGGGAGTATAAGGAAAGGGACCCCGCCACGATGGCGGGGCCCCTTAGAGCCTCAGAAAGCGAACTACTTAGTGGTCACCTTCAGGACGGTGCTCAGGTTCTGGTGAGCAACGCCCGGCAGACCCTTAACCTCAGCGAACTTGCGGGTGTTGGTGACAATCACCGGGGTAATCAGCGGGTAACCCGCCTCCTTGATGACCTCAGGATCGAACTCAATCAGAGTGTCGCCAGCAGCAACAACATCGCCCTTGGCAACCTTCACGCTGAAGCCCTTACCGTCAAGGTTCACGGTATCCAGACCAACGTGAATCAGCAGCTCAATGCCGTTCTCCAGCTTCAGACCCACAGCGTGGCCCGAGGGGTAGGTTGCAGCAACCTTACCGGCAGCGGGAGCAACAACAGTGGTACCGGTCGGCTCAATAGCCACACCCTCGCCCAGCTTGCCAGCAGCGAAAATCGGGTCCGGAACATCAGACAGAGCAACAGCAGTACCCTCAATCGGAGCGTGCAGCTCAATGACCTCACCAGCGGAAGTAGCGGGTGCAGCAGCGGCGGTCGCAGTAGCGGCAGCAGCCGGAGCAGCCTTAACGGCAACAGCCTCAGCCTTGGGAGCGTCCTCAGCAGCCTCAGCCTTACGCTCCGCAGCGTGCCTTACAGCGTCAGCCTTCGACTCGTAACCGAAAATCAGAACACCGGTCATAGCGCCGAAGAACGCAATAGCCAGACCAATCACGTACAGGTAGGAAGGCTGCATAGCCGGAATCGACAGCAGCGAGGTGAACGCGAATGCGTAGGACTTAACGCCCAGGAAGGAAATGGTAGCGCCACCAATAACAGCGGGAACCAGAATAATCGGGATCACGCGCTTGTAGCGGAGCACAACACCGTACAGGGACGGCTCAGAAATACCACCGAGCAGACCGGACATCGACGCACCAACAGCGGTCTGGCGCAGCTCGCGGTCGTGCTTAGCCTTAATAGCCACACCGGTGACCAGGCCGAACACAGCGAAGTTGTAAGCACCCATGGGGGACTGAATGAAGTCAGTACCCATGGTCTGCAGGTTGTTAATCATGACAGCGTTCAGCGGCCAGTGCAGACCCAGCGGAACCATGAACAGGTACAGGCCAGCAATCAGAGCACCAACCAGAGCCGGAGCCTGGTCGTTAACCATCTTCAGGAAGTCAGAGATACCCATAGCCACACCAATACCGATGGGGCCAACCAGGAACGCGGTCACCGGAACCAGAATGATGACCGAAATCATCGGCACGAACACCATCTGCAGCATCGAAGGAATAACCTTCTTCAGGAAGCGCTCAAGCGGAGCCAGCAGAGCAACAGCCAGCAGCGGGGGGAAGACCTGGCCGGTGTAGCTGAATGCGTACAGCGGCAGATCCAGACCGAAGAACGGAACGTTCAGAACCTTGGTGGCGGGGTCAGCAAGAGCAGTCAGATCGGTGAAGGTACCGGTCATCAGTGCAGCGGGGATAGCTGCACCAACCCACATGTTCGCGCCCAGACGCTTAGCAGCGGTAGCGCCCAGCATGATGGGCATGAAGTTCAGAACCGACAGCGAAGCAGCCTTCAGGATGTACCAGAAAGCAAACTGCTGCATCCACTGGGTGTTCAGAGCCTTAGCTTCCTCCGGGTCAGCCACACGAGCACCGTTAATGATGTCGATGTTCACGCTCTGACCGGTCAAGTCAGTGTACTGGCCGAAGAAGCCCAGCTGCTGCATGAACACAATCAGGGTCAGAATCATCGAGGTACCCAGAAGTGCCCACAGCAGAGGACGGAAGGAGTCAGACAGAACGTCGAAGACGTTGGTAAGCCAGCCGGACTTCTTGCCCTCAGCCTCAACCTTGGTGTCACCCTCAGCGTGGCCGGACATAGAAGGCAGAGCGTTGATCTCGTTGTACACAGCCTCAACGCGCTCGCCCAGAACAACCTGAGTCTGGCCGGACTGCTCAATCACAGAGAGAACGCCGGGCAGGCCCTCAATCTTCTTGTTCTGCACTGCATCGTTAGACACAGGAGTGACACGAAGGCGGGTTGCACAGTGAGTAATGTGCGCGATGTTCTCGGGGCCACCCAGGCCGTCAAGAATCTTCTCGCCAAGTTCGCGGTTATTCACGATACTTCCTTAGATATGCGGTCAATGTCTATACGGTTGTTGCCGGAGGCTGTGCCTACCTGACGTTGCGGTGGCCGAAAAAGCCCCGGAAAACACGGCCAGAAAACACAAAAGACCCGAGTCTCTCGACCACCGGAAGCACTACACTCGTGCCCACTATGGAGCTTCGGTACAGCAAATAGAGGGGATTCTCGGCAGATATATGCTGCCGTCCCATACGGTGTTGAGTAACTCAGGTCTTGCCTGCCAAACCAGTAACAACCCTGAAGAAGGTTTCCCTTCTCAAATAGTTCCCTGTAACTCTAAGGGTTTTCCCAGGTTAAGAGCAAGGTGAGAGGCAAAAGCTATCAGAAGCTGTTAAATGTTTCACCCAAGTGATAGCTGAGAATAGCTGAGACACGCTCTCGACACTGATTGCGGGGCGCCTCCCGGCTGGACTCCAGCAGAGTTCGGGTAGGGCTCGGGCAGGGTTCCAGAGCCCTCCGGTACGCCCAGATACGCCCCGGACCGGGTGCTTTCGAAGACGGCGCTCATGAAGACGTGGAAGGGCCCCGCATCCACAGGATACGGGGCCCACACGCTACCGAAGTAGCTACCTTCCGACTAACTACTTAGCCGGGAAGAAATTCAGCGGAGCAACCTCCAGCTCAGGGTAATTACGCTTCTGCCAACGGCGGTTACGATGCGCATTCACCTCAATCAGCGCGGCACCCAGAGCACCGGCACCCAGAGCCGTCCACAGCAGGTGCGGAAGCACAGTAACGAACTGGTGGTACTCCACCAGAATCGGCACGAACAACGCCGCGAAGAACACCGCAAGCAACGCACCAAACAGCAGAACACGAGCACGGTTGAACGGGCGAGCCACCGCAGCCAAGTTCCACAGACCCATCATCACCAGGGTGATGAACGAAGCCGTCTGAACCTGACGGATATCCTCAACACCCATGCCGCGAGCCGTGAACGTCACCGCCAACAGCATCGCAACCACAATAATTGAGTTCGGAACCGTGTAATTCAGCACGCGACGCAAGAAGCCCGGCACGTAACGGCGCGAATTCGGCAACAGAGTCAACGCGAAGGACGACGCACCCACAATCAAGAAGTCAGCAGTCGAGTACTGACGCGGCAAGAACGGGAAGGTCAAACCGAAAATACTGAACAGAACACCCAGAAGAATCGCGAAACCAGTCTTCGTCAAGAACAGGTTTGCCACCATCTCAATGTTCGTAATGACCTGACGGCCCTGCTCCAACGCAGCCGGCAGGGACGAGAACTTACCGTCCAGAAGAACCAGGCGAGAAACAGCCTTCGTTGCCGGGGCAGCGTTACCCATCGCGATACCCAAGCTTGCGTGCTTGAGCGCCAGCGCGTCGTTGATGCCGTCACCGGTCATCGCCACCACGTGGCCGCGCTCCTTCAGCGCAATGACCATGTTCTTCTTCTGCTCGGGCGAGACACGACCGAAAATATTGTGGGTCGCGGCAGCCTCGGCAAGCTCCGGGCCGTCCTCGGGCAGGGTAGAGGCATCAACCGCGCCGGCGGAGGTGTCCATACCCGCAGTCTTTGCGGCGGCGGCAACCGTGAACGGGTTATCACCCGAGAAGACCTTCAGCGTCACACCCTGACGGTGGAAGTACTCCACAATCTCCGGGGCGTCCGCGCGCACGTTCTCGCGGAAAATCACGAACAGAACCGGGGTAGCGTCCGCCGGAATCTTCTGGACGGGCTCACCCTTCTCGTTACGCACCACGGCCGCGGCATGGGCCAGCACCATCGTGCGCAGACCCAGAGCCGCTAGCTCGGCGGCGCGCTCGCGCTCGGCGGTGCCCTTGGCGAGCAGCGCCTCCGGGGCGCCCAGAAGCCACGCACCCGAATCCTTGAACTCAATCGCGCTAAAACGCAGCGCCGACGAGAACGGCACGATGCCGCTGACGGTAGCCGAGGAAGCCTGCGGGAAGCCGCCGGTCAGCGCTGCGGCGGTCGGATTCGCGTTCTCATCGTGGCCGAACCACGACAGCGCCTCATTCCAACCGGCAGGCAGAGAAGCACGCCAGGAAGTGTGCTCCGCCGAGTCAGCATCCGGGCCCTCAGCCTCAGCAACGGTGTCCAGCGGGCGCACCGAATCAAAAATCACGCCACCCTCAGTCAGGGTGCCGGTCTTATCGAAGCAGACCACATCCACACGAGCCAGAACCTCAACCGCAGGCTGCTCCTGCACCAGGATGTTGTGCTTACGACCCAGCGCCACAGCCGCCGCCGCAAACGCCAGAGTAGTCATCAGCGCCAGACCCTGCGGAATCATCGAAGCAACCGAGGACACCACAGCAATAGAAACCTGCTCCCACAGGTGGTTCTGCTGCACGGTCTCCAGGCCACCAGCCGCCTGAATCTGCCCCCATGACACCACAGGAATAATGACCGCAAGACCCACCGTAATCCAGCGGACCACACGGTTCAACGCATCACGCAGCTCAGACTGAATACGCGAGAACTGACGCGCCTCATCAGAAATCTTGCTTGCACGAGAATTCGCACCCACGTGAGAGAGCAGGACGCGGCCGGTACCACCCAGCACACTCGACGCCGACAGCACCATATCGCCGGGGCGCTTAGCAATCGGGTCGTTCTCACCGGTCAGCAGGGACTCGTCCAGCTCCAAAGAATCGGAGGTGAGCACAACAGCATCCGCCGGAACCTGATCGCCGCGCTTGAGGATGACAACGTCACCCTCAACCAGCTGCTCCATCGGAACCTCAACGCTCTTACCGTCACGCACGGCAGTAGCGGGGGAGCGGTCCAGCAGGGAGATGCGGTCCAGCTCAAGCTTCGCCTTGTACTCCTGCACAAAACCAATCACCACGTTAGCGATAACAGCCCCCAGGAAGAGCAGATCAGCCCAACGCTGGTACATGATCACCACGGCACCACAGGCACCCAACACAAAGTTGAAGACCGTGAACAGGTGCGCACGCATAATGCTCCACAGCGTGCGAGAAGACTTATTGTTCTGGGTATTGACCCTACCTTCAGCAGTCAGGCGGGCAACATCATCGCTGCTCAAACCGTGCTGGGCAATATCGAAAGATCCGCTATGCGGTGTTTCAGAATATTCGGGAATGTAGCCGGCAACGGCAGGCGCTGCCGTTTTCTGCTGAGGATCCATGCGGGGGTCTCTTTCTCGAATGGATGGAATGCTGAACTGAATAGAGTTCAGTATTGCGGACACTACCTTTCAGTGTATCCGTGCAGGAGGGGATAAAGATAATCTCCGCCCTGTAATGAACTGATATTTACAGTCATTCCAGAACGGAGATTTAATATATGCGAATACTGGCATATTTTGAGGTGGAAAGTGTTTGCGGGATGGTTCGCTAACGCCCCATAAAATCAGCGCGCCAGCAAACTCAACGCTCCAACAGAATCAGCGTTCCGGCAGAATCAACAAACGATTCGTCACCGGATGCCTCAACACCTCAATCGGATGCTGATACACCTCAGACAACAACTCCGCCGAACACACTTGCTCAGGGGCACCCGAAGCAACCACCTCACCACCACGCAACAACACCATACGGTCAGAATACGCAGCCGCCACATCCAAGTCATGAAGCACCGTCAACACCGCAGCACCCTCAGCAGCCAGCTCACGGCTCACCCGCAACGTCTGCTCCTGATGCGTAATATCCAACGCCGCAGTCGGTTCATCCAAAAGAATCAGCGGAGTCTGCTGAGCAAACACACGCGCCAAATGCGCACGGCCACTCTCACCACCGGACAGGGTCGTAATATCGCGATCCGACAAATGAGTCACCGACGTACGCTCCATCATCGAAGCAACCACGGCGTCATCCTCTTCAGCGCGCTCCGTGCCCTTCCACGGGGTACGGCCCATCTGAACCACCTCATGCACCGTGTACGAAAACGCCACATTCAACTTCTGCAACAGCATCGCACGCTGACGAGCCATCTGACGGGCAGGAATCGAATCCAGAGGGGCGCCATCCAACAGAATCTCACCGCCACTGGGCGCAATATCACCAGCAATCACACCCAACAGAGTCGACTTACCGGCACCATTAGGACCAATCAGCGACACAACCTCGCCCGCAGCAACAGACAGAGACACATCATTCAAAATCTGACGCCCACCAGCGTTAAAACACACACCGGACAGGCTCAACAACTCACTCACGAAGCACCTCCGCCCTGACCCAGGGAACGACGCAACAACACGAAGAACGTCGGGCCGCCCACCAAAGCCGTAAAAATACCAATCGGCAAATCAGCAAAAGGCACCAGCGTACGCGCACCCAAATCAGACAGCGCAATCAACAGCGCGCCACCCAATGCCGAAGCCGGCAACAACACACGATTCGACGGACCCAAAATCATGCGCAACAGGTGAGGAATAATCAGACCAATAAACGCAATAATGCCCGCATACGCCACCGCAGCACCGGTCAACAGAGCCGTCGCCGCAATAGACACCGCGCGTAGGCGCTCCACGTTCACACCCGAATGCTGCGCCGCACGCTCACCCAACGCCAGAACATCCAGCGAAGAAGCCATCACAAAACACGCCACCAAGCCGATGAGAATAACCGGCCACACGCTCGCCACAGCCTTCCACGTGGAACCGTTCAGTGAACCCATCTGCCAGAACACAATCTGATCGCGGCTCGTCGTATCAGCAATAAACATGAGGAACGCAATAATCGCATTCGCCACCGCGGTCACCGCAATACCCGTCAAAATCATTGACAGAACCTTCGCACGACCCGAAGAACGCGACAGGAAATACACCAGCGCAGTAGCCGCCAACGCACCCACAAACGCGAATGCAGGAGTCGTGAAAATACCGAAAAACTGCAGGTTCAACACAATCGACAAACACGCGCCAACCGCCGCACCCGAGGAAACACCAATCACGCCCGGCTCAGCCAACGGGTTACCAAACACCGACTGCATCACCGCACCGGAAGTACCCAAAGCGGCACCCACCAGCACGCCCAACAGCACACGCGGGAAACGGATATTCCACAGAGTGCTATCCGCCAGTTGCATCGCCGGGTTCTCCGGTGCAAGACCCAGGCGGCGGCCCACAGAAGCAACCACCTGATCAGTCGGGATATTGTACTGACCCAAACCCGCAGACAGCACCATCACAACGCATAGTGCCACCGCCAAAAACGTAAACGTCAGACCGGCACGACGCCGACGCGAAGCACGATAATCCCGCGCACCCGCCACACTCTTCACGGCAGCCACTACTGGCCCCCCGCAGGAGTCGAGTACGCAGCCTTAGCGAGCGAGAGCAACACTGCCGGAGTATTCGGGCCATAGGACAGAATCTGGCCGTCACCCATATCGATAATGCGCTTATTCTTACCGGCATTCGTCTCACCCACACCCGGGCGAGCCAAGAAACCATCCAAACCGCCGGTGGATTTAATGCCGCCGCTCATGGTCAGAATGACGTCCGGGTTCAGCTTCACCAGCGCCTCACTGGTCGCCGGAATAATATTCGTCGCGTTCTGCTCCGACGCCACGTCCTTGCCGCCAATAGCCTGAATCAAATCATCAGCGCCAGAGCCCTTACCGAGCACGAAGAACACGCCAGCGGTGCCGCGCACGTACAAGAACGCGAACGACACCTGCTGTGCACCCTTCGGGGCGACGTCCTTGAGCACCTGCAGGGCATAATCCAGGTCCTTCTGCACGCGGGCAGCAACCTGCTCGCCCGCCTCCGGGACACCCAGCGCCTGCGCAACAGCCTTAAGCTGCGGAATGATCTTATCCATACGACGCTCATGATCGAAGACCACCACGGTCACACCCGCAGCGCGCAACTGATCCACAATCTCAATCGGGCCGTTGCTCTTATCCCACAGCACCAGGTCCGGGGAAGTCGCCAGAATCGCCTCAGCGTTCAGATCGTGACCGTTCTGAGTCACCAGCGGCAGATGAGCCAGCGACTGCTCAGTCGAGGAGGTGACACGACCGACCAGGCGACCGCCCAGACCCAGCGCAATCATCTGCTGAGCCAGAGTGCCGTACAGGTCCAGCGCCAGCACACGGTCAGCGGATTTAACGGTCACCTCGGTGCCGTTGAAATCCTTGAACGTCACGGGGAAAGCCGGAGTGGGGGTATCGACCATCGGCTGAATTTCGGGGGTGTCTGCGGCGCTATTGGGGCCGCGCAGAGCCTTCTGATCAGGGGCAATAGAAGAACGCAGCTGATCCGCCAGGTTCTCCAAAACGGTGCGGGTGCTCTGCTCATCCACCACAGCCTGCGAAGAACTTGAAGAAGCAGCCGGGTTCTGAGTACCCACACCGCAAGAGCTCAGCAGAAACGCGGAAGTGATGGAGAACGCCGCATACTTCACTGCATCGCGGCGGTTCAGGGCAGAAGAAGAAAGGGAAGAAAACATCGTCGTCTCACAGAAAAAAGGGAGTTAAGAAAAACTGGGGTAGGCGTCGGGGTAAAACCTGGCACCTGAAGCGGGGGTGCAGTGAAAATCTGCACCCCCGCACGGGCCGTGTCGGCTCACCGGTGAGTCTCAGGGTCGAGTCTCAGCGGCGAGCCGACGGTGTGGGCGTCCTTAGAAAAGAAGCCGTTATGCCTTCTTGCGGCGGCGAGTGTACACGACGGTACCCGCACCGGCTGCAACAGCGATGAAGCCTGCAACCAGGGTGCCCTCAACGCCGGAGGCACCGGTGGACGCCAGAGGCTTGCCGGTGACCGGGTCGCAACCCTCACCCTCGTAGACGGTCTCGGTCACGGTCTTGGTGGTGGTCTTAGCGCCGTTAATCGCAGCGGAGAAGCTCAGCGGAGCCATGTCCTTACCGGCCTCGTAGAAGCCAGCAAACGCCTTCGCGCCCTCAGCGGTCAGAGTGGTTGCAGCACCGTTGACGCTCACAGCATCAGCGGAGCTCTGCAGACCGGACAGATCCACCTTCAGCAGTGCCACCTCACCGTAGTTAGTTGCCTTGCCGGAGGAGTCATTGCTGTTCATGGTCGCGTAGAGAGTACCGGAATTACCGTTAATCTCAAGGCGCGGGTTCGCAATGGTGGTGTCCAGAATGCCGTGGTGACCGGTGAAACGAACCGAACCGCTGAAAGAGATGGAACCCTTACCGCCCTTGAAGGTGCCGGTGCCGTTAGACCAGTTGAACGCATCCGAAGAGTAGGAGGTGCCGTTCAGCTCCCAGCTACCGTTTGCGATGCCGCCGCGCACGTAGTTGCGGAAGGAATCACGCACGCCCCAGCCAAGGTTTGCGCTCTTAATGGTGCCGTCGGATGCGCCCTGCTCCTGCACCTCGCGGGTGCGGGTGACGGGTACGCAGACCGGCTGTGCCGGGTTATTGCTGACAGAACCGTTCGAGGAGGAACCGCCGTTAGAGACGCTGCCGGAGGTGCCTGCCGAACCATTAGAACCGGAGCCGTTAGCGCCGGAGTTATCGGAGGAGTTCGAGGAGCTGTTATCGGAGGAGCCGTTCTCAGAACCCTTGTTATCGGAGGACTTGCTCTCAGAGACGCGGGGAACCTCAACGGTGTTCTCCGCGGTCTGCTCGCTGAGCTTTACGGAGAAGCTCAGCGGTGCCATGGCGTTGTCGGCACCGCGGTACTGGCCCGCGAAGAGCACCTCGGAGCCTTCATCGGTGAGTGCGACTGCCGCGTTCTGTGCGGAGAAGACGCCGTCCTTTACGCTCGCGCCGGAGAGGTCCACCTCGGCGATAGCCAGGCCGGTCTTAGAAACGGACTTACCGTCGCGGGTCAGTGCGTCAACGTCAGCGACCAGGGTGCCCTTACCGTTGACGACGACCAGGCGCATGTTCTTGATGGTGCTCTTGAGCTGACCGTTGTGGCCGGTGAACTCTGCGGTGCCCGCAAAGTTAATCTGACCGGTCTTGGTCTCGGGGTTGTACACGCCGGATGCCTGAGTGTACTTCAGGCCGCCTGCCGCGGTCTTCTCCAGACCGTCAACGTTCACGGAGCCGTGGGCGAAGCTGGTCAGGTACTTCAGGAACGACTCACGAATATCCCAGCTGAGGGTGCCGGACTCGACGACGTTGCCGGTGACCTTCTCTTCACGCTTGGGTTCGGTGGTTGCGGCGGGGGAGGAGGGTGCCGCGGAGGAAGACTCAGCAGGCTTGGGAGCCTCAGACGTGGGGGCTGCGCTCGGTGCTGCAGAAGTGGGCTCTGCGGGCTTGGGGTCGGCGGGCTTGGGTGCCTCAGTGGTCGGTGCGGAGGAAGGCTCTGCGGTCGGCGCTGCAGTCGGCTTGGCGCTGGGCTCAGTGCTGGGCTCAGGGCTCGGCGCGGGTGCTTCCTTGGTCACGATGGTTGCGGAGAAGCCGAGCGCATCCAGCTCCTGACCTGCCTTGTAGAAGCCGGCGAAGGCGCCGGTTGCCTCTTCGGAGAGCTTGACGCGGGTGCCGTTTTCTTCGTCAACGCTGGGCAGGGTGATGGTGTTACCCTCAACCTTCAGACCGGAGGCGTTGAAGGTACCGATGGTCATGTTCTTGGTTTCGACCAGGTCGTTCGGGGTGGTGTTGCCGTTGTAGGGGCGCGACTGAACGTTGGCGCGCACGGTGCCCACGCCGTCCTTAATGGTGACGGAGAGGTCGGAGATGATGACTTCCAGCAGACCGTGGTGAGCGGTGTAGTGGATCGAGGAGCCGGTGAAGGTGACCGAGTATTCGCCGTTGGCTACGGTGCCTTCGGCGGAGGTGAAGTGGTAGGAGCCGTCTTCGTTGGTGGTGACGCCGGTCAGTTCCTGGGAGCCCTGGGAGAAGGCGCCGTTGATGTAGGAGCGGAAGGACTTCTTCAGGCCCCAGTTGACGGTGACGTCCTGCAGGCTCTGCTCTGAGGCTGCGGCTACCTCACCGGCGCTGATGTGGGAGTTGGTTTCAGCCGCGAAGGCTGCGGGTACGCCGGCGACGCCGCTGAGGCCGATGGTTGCTGAAGCCAAGAACGCCCAAGTGCGCTTGGTGAGAGAGGGGGTAGACATTCGGTGTCTCCTTGAATTTTGTGATTGTGGTGTTCGTATCAAGTCTAGACCTATTAGCCTATGTTTGTGTAACTTAATGCCTAGGGTGACTTGTGCATAAGGTTTACCTTAGCAAATTTTTTGTGGGGGCTATTGCCAAAGCCGGTTTTTGGTGACAATATGTCATTAACAGGTTTTGGTGACATGGTGTCACTAAAACATTTATTGTTCACCCACAAGCCACTTTAGGAACTCACCATGACTATTACCGCCCCCGAAACCACCCAGGAACGCTTCTCCGCACGCCTGAAGGAAAGCACCAAGCACGTCCACGACAACGCCGAACACTCCACCTTCATGGAAGACCTCATGGGCGGCTCCCTCAACACCGAGGCATACCTGCGCCTCATCAACCAGTACGTGCACATCTACGAAGCACTCGAAGCGGTCTCCGAACACTACCGCGCAGAACCCAACCCCATCACCGACCCCTTCACCCACCCCGGCCTCGACCGCGCAGAATACATCCGTGCAGACATCCGCGCACTCGGCCAGGACGGCGACATCGACGCGCCCCTGCCCGCAACCGCAGAGTATGTAGAGCGCATCCGCGCCACCGTCAACTCCCCCGAACGCTACCTCGCACACCACTACCTGCGCTACCTCGGCGACCTCTCCGGCGGCCAGGCAGTCGCAGCACTCGTTAACCGCCACTACGGCATCCCCGCCGAAGCACTGAGCATGTACCGCTTCACCGAACTGCCCAAGCCCAAGGTCTTCAAGGACGGCTACCGCGAACTGCTCGACAACGCACCCCTGACCGACGAACAGCGCGAAGCCCTCATCGAAGAATGCATCGAAGGCTTCCGCATCAACGCCTCCCTGTTCGCGCAGCTGGGCCGCAAGGTCGCCGAGGCATAAACACCGAACGCCTCAACGCTCAAGGCACAAGTTCGCGGGCACAAGCCTGCGGGCATAACAAAAGGGGCGGATGCTTTCACAAGCATCCGCCCCTTTCGGCGTTAGTTTCAAACTAGTCGAAGACTAGCCCTTCGCAACCTCACCGAAGTAAGAAGCGAGAGTACCCTCGTGAGCTGCACGCAGCTCATCCAGGTCAATGGAAACCTCATCCTGGAAGTCCAGAGCGTTCGACGCAGCATCCACCACACCAATACGTGCGAAGGGGAACTGGCGAGCGGTGCACATATCCTTGAAGCGCACCTCCTCAGAACGCGGAACCGAAACCACAACGCGGCCCAGGGACTCCGAGAACAGCAGGGTGAACAGGTCCACACCGTCACGCTCAGCAACCTCACCCAGACCAATGCGGGCACCGGTGTTGAAACGCAGGCAAGCCTCCGACAGAGCCGCAGCCAGACCACCAGCAGACACGTCGTGCGCGGCATCAATCATGCCGTCACGAGACATGTTCACCAGCATGTCACCCAGCTGACGCTCCAGAGCCAGATCAACCTTCGGCGGCTGACCGCCCAGGTGACCCTTGAAACGAGCCCATTCGGAGCCGTCCAGCTCATCACGGGTAGTACCCAGCAGGTAGATAGCCTGACCGTCATGCTCAGGAGCCCAACCCGAAGGGGTGCGGCGGGTGACGTC
Source organism: Rothia sp. HMSC066G02 (assembly GCF_001813145.1). Classification (NCBI taxonomy): domain Bacteria; kingdom Bacillati; phylum Actinomycetota; class Actinomycetes; order Micrococcales; family Micrococcaceae; genus Rothia; species Rothia sp. HMSC066G02. Next base: position 235,338 of record NZ_KV811586.1, read on the forward strand.
ATCCATCACGCCCATCATCGCCACCACGGGGGTCGGGTTAATAGCCTTACCACCGGTCTGGTTGTACAGGGACACGTTACCGCCGGTCACCGGAACACCCAGCTCCATGCAGCCATCAGCCAGGCCGCGAACAGCCTCAGCAAACTGCCACATGACGTCCGGGTCCTCGGGAGAACCGAAGTTCAGGCAGTCAGACACAGCCACGGGGCGTGCACCGACGGTCGCAACGTTACGGTACGCCTCCGCCAAGGACGCGCGAGCACCCTCGTACGGATCCAGGTAGGTGAAACGCGGGGAGGCGTCGGTCGCCAGAGCAACACCGAGGTTGGTGTTCTCGTCCACGCGCACCACACCGCCGTCGTCCGGCATGGACAGGGCGGTGTTGCCCTGAACGTAGCGGTCGTACTGGTTGGTGATCCAGGACTTGGAGCACATGTTCGGGGACGCCATGAACGCCTTGATTGCCTCACCCAGCTCCTCACCACGCGGGCGGGAGTCGTCAGCAGCCGAACCGGTGAAGTGGTTAGCCTGGACGTCGTCCTGCCACTCGGGGCGTGCGTAGGGACGCTCGTAGGTGGGGCCGTCGTGTGCGACGGTGCGGGGGTCAACATCCACGATGACCTCGCCGTCCCACTCGATGACCAGGCGGCCGGAGTCGGTCACCTCACCGAGGAAGGAGTACTCCACACCCCACTTGTTCATGATGGCCTCGAAACGCTCCACGTTCTCGGGGGAGACAACGGCCATCATGCGTTCCTGAGACTCGGACATCAGAATCTCGCCCGGGGTCAGGGTGGGGTCACGTAGCAGAACCTTGGTCAGGTCGACGTGCATGCCGCCCTCACCGTTAGAAGCCAGCTCGCTGGTTGCGCAGGAAATACCCGCAGCGCCCAGGTCCTGAATACCCTCAACCACGGAGCCCTTGAACAGCTCCAGGCAGCACTCAATCAGAACCTTCTCAGCGAAGGGGTCGCCCACCTGAACGGCGGGACGCTTCGAGGGCTTGGTGTCATCGAAGGACTCCGAAGCCAGCACCGACGCACCGCCGATGCCGTCGCCACCGGTGCGCGCACCAAAGAGGACAACCTTGTTGCCCACACCCGATGCGTTCGCCAGGCGGATGTCCTCGTGACGCATAATGCCCACAGCCAACGCGTTGACCAGCGGGTTTGCCTGGTAGCAGGCATCGAACTCAACCTCGCCGCCGATGTTCGGCAGGCCCAGGGAGTTACCGTAACCACCAATACCGGCAACCACGCCGCCAATAACGCGGGCGGTGTCCGGGTGATCAATCGCGCCGAAACGCAGCGGATCCATCACAGCAATCGGGCGTGCACCCATGGAAATAATGTCACGCACAATACCGCCCACACCGGTCGCAGCACCCTGGTAGGGCTCCACGTACGAGGGGTGGTTGTGGGACTCAATCTTGAAGGTAACAGCCCAGCCGTCACCAATATCGGTCACACCGGCGTTCTCACCGATACCGACCATCAGGTCCTTCTTCATCTCATCGGTGACCTTCGCACCGAACCGCTTCAGATGAACCTTAGAAGACTTGTAGGAGCAGTGCTCGGACCACATGACCGAGTACATTGCCAGCTCAGCCGCGGTAGGACGGCGACCAAGAATCTCCTTAATGTCCTCGAACTCATTCTCCTTCAGACCCAGCTCGGCCCAGGGGAGTTCGGTGTCCGGGGTTGCCGCCGCGTGCTCGACGGTGTCGAGGTTAAACTGCTTTTCGCTCATAACTTCTTAGAATCCTTGTCGTGCGTTAGCGGGCGTTAATCAGGTTGGAAAGAACCGAGGTGAACACGCCGAGACCATCGGCGCCACCGCGCAGAGAAACCTCCCCAAAACCGGAAGAGGAAGGACCGAAGCCAGGCTCCACAGCGTGCTCCGGGTGCGGCATCAGACCGACCACGTTACCGCGCTCATTGCTGATACCAGCAATGTCATTACGGGAACCGTTCGGGTTGAAACCAACGTAGCGGAACACCACGCGACCCTCAGCCTCCAGCGCCTCCAGAGTCTTCGGGTCAGCAACATACTGACCGTCCTGGTTCTTCAGCGGGACAACAATCTCCTGGCCAGCAGCGTAATCGCTCGTCCAGGAGGTGGAGTTATTCTCAATGCGCAGAACCTGGTCACGGCAAATGAACTTGCGGTGATCGTTCTTAATCATCGAACCGGGCAGCAGGTGAGACTCAGTCAGAATCTGGAAACCATTGCAAATACCCAGAACAGGCAGGGGAGCGGAACCGGAGGTGCCAGCAGCGTTAGCGGCATCAATTACCGAACGCATCACGGGAGCCTTCGCAGCAATAGCGCCAGCACGCAGGTAGTCACCGTAGGAGAAACCGCCAGGAATAATGACGGCATCAACGTTCTTCAAATCAGCGTCGTCGTGCCACAGCTCAACGACGGTACCGCCAGCCAGACGGACAGCACGCGCAGCGTCACGGTCATCCAGGGTGCCGGGGAAAGTCACCACGCCAACGCGTGCGTCAGCGAAAGCGGGGTTCGGGGAGTAGCTAGAGAAGTCGCCAACCAGGGGGACTTCAGTGGGTGCGAGGGACTCTGCCATAGGTATTAGTCCTCCAGAACCGAAACGTTCACAACGTCTTCGATGACGGGGTTCGAGAGCAACTCTTCAGCAGCCTTGCGGGCAGCCGCGAGGTGCTCCTCGGTTGCCTCACCCTCGACGGTCAGCTCGAAGCGCTTACCCTGGCGAACATCAACGAAGGAATCAACGCCGATACGGGGCAGCTCGTGAGAAATAGCCTTACCCTGCGGGTCAAGAATTTCGGGCTTGAGCATAACATCAACAACAATACGGGCCATGTGTGGGCACTCCTTGGGTGCGTGGGTTCTGTATGAGCCGTATCTCATTCTACCCCAGTACAGCGGAAAGTGAGATGACGAGACCACCAATTACCAAATAGAGAGCCCCAAGTCACCCTTTTCTCACGCGCTGGGCACCAAACCCACAGGCCACAGCGCCAAAAACGCAACTGGCCCCCGCCACCAACCAGCTACTCACCGCACGGTCTACTCGCCGCTCAGCCTACTCACTACTCAGCGGCGGCAGGTAGCGCTCGCACACCTGCAACAGGCGCTCACGCAGCTCAATCGAACGCTCCGACAGCTCACGCTGAATCCGCACGTACTCGGCCTTACCTTCGGTGGTCTCCACCGGAATCGGCTCGTATCCCCAGCTGCGAATATCGTAGGGGGCGGCGCGCATATCCAGTTCGCGCGCATCCCACGCCAGGTCGAAACAATCCATGACCAGGGTCGAATCAACCAGCGGCAGCAACTTATACGCCCACTTGTACACGTCCATATTCGCGTGCAGGCACGCGGGCTGCTCCAGGACGCGCTGCAACTCGCGGGTCGGCTGCAGTTCGTTCATCGGTGCCGCCTGCGGCATGAAGAAACGGAACGCATCAAAGTGCGAGCAGCGGATGCGGTGCTCCTCCACCACGCGGTCCGTACCCTCCGCGCCCAGGCGCAGTTCCAGGTAGCCGTGGCGGATGTTGTTCTCCACTGACTTGTACGCCATCGCCCACTCATGCATGCCGAAGCAACCAAACTGCCCCTTCTTCGCGGCGGTGTTGCGCAGGATCTCGTGGGTGAAGGCGAGGGCGGTAGCGCGGCGCTCCACAAAATCGGTGACGTCCACCGTGACGGCGGAGGCGGCATCCGCCTGGGCACGCGCCACCTGCGGGGCGCAGCTAGCGTCAAGGAGTTCCTGCTCGGTTGCGGGCCGGTAGAAACGCCATGAGGCGCGCTCGGGTGCATCCAGCAGAATGACGCCGGCGCCGGGGTGCCAGCGCTTGAACTGGCCGGGCTTGAGCGTGTAGTAGGTGAAGAGGAAGTCTTCCACGGGGTGCACTTCGTGGCGGGCGCGACGCTGCGCAAACGGGTCGGCGTAGCGGCCGGCACGCGCCTCATGTGCTGCCTCTGCGGCACGCCATTGACGGGCATCCATCACCTGGGAAAACACAACACTACTCATGCTTCTAGCCTAAACGATGCCGCGACAAGGTAGGGCAGAAAGTAAAACTACTTTATTCAGTGAAGGTGTCAACAAGACCGTGTTCATCCTCGAGTTCCCAGAGCTTTTTGAGAGCTTGCTCCTTCTGAGTAACAGTCTTCTTGAGAAGTCCCTTACGGAAAGTGTCAGCATCCTCGGTGCGGATACGGAAGTGGCTACCCACCTTATGTGCAGGCAACTCACCCGCACGAATAGCCTTCATGAGTGTCGGGCGGGAAACACCGATGCGCTGCGCCGCAACCGTCGTCGTCAAATCGTGAGGGACAACCTGAACATCGATACTTTGCCCGTTAGCCAGGGCATGCAGGACATGCTGAATGACCTGGCTGAGGGCATCGCCAAGCTGCTGGCTTTCTCGGCCCGAAACGGTCAGCTCAATGGTGATTTCTTCAGAGTTCTTAAGAATCTCCCGTGCCTCTGCGCGAGCCTGATTGAGGGTATCTTCCTCCAGAGGGCTGGTTAGGGTGGTGGTCATTATCTTCTCCTTGGGGGTGGGCGAATAAGCATCCGAAGATGCCACGTCGGTGGGGTGCATATCATTCGGTTGGAGGCTCATTGTGGTTGATACAACCCTACCCCTATCTGAAATAACTGTAAAGCGTTTCAGCTATTTCACCTGTAGACAGACAAAAGGGAGGGGCGGCGCCGGACCAAACCAGCACCGCCCCTCCCGAAGCGTACAGCTCACAAACGAGCTAAACTCTAGCGGCCAGTACCACCGTAAACAGTAGCCTCACCCTCAGCATCCAGACCGAACGCAGTGTGCACCGCGCGAACAGCCTCATCCAGCTTGCTCAGCTCAGTAATCACCGAAATACGGATCTCAGAGGTCGAAATCATGTCGATGTTTACGCCCGCCGAGGACAGAGCCTCGAAGAAGGTGAACGAAACGCCGGGGTTGGTCTTCATGCCCGCGCCAACCAGCGACAGCTTACCCACAGACTCGTTGTAAATAACCTCCTGGAAACCCAACTCAGCCTGCGCAGCCTTCAGCGCCTTCAGCGCAGCGTCGCCCTGAGCCTGATCCAGAGTGAAGGAAATGTCGGTCACGTTCGGGCGGTCGGTGGGAACGTTCTGAACAATCATGTCCAGGTTTACCTTCGCCTCGTTAATCAGGCCGAACACCTTAGCGGCCGAACCGGGAACGTCCGGAACGCCAACAACGGTAATCTTTGCGCGGGTGCGATCGTGCGCGACACCGGAAATCAGGGGCTGCTCCAAGGGAATCTCCTTCAGATGAATGGGGGTCAGTTCCGCGGACTCCTCCGGAACCACGATAGTGCCTTCAAGGTCCGAGAACGAAGAACGCACGTGAAGCTTCAAGTTAAAGCGACGAGCATACTCGACGCTACGCAGGTGCAGAATCTTTGCACCGTTCGCCGCCATCTCCAGCATCTCCTCGCTGGTGATGGTATCCAGCTTGTGCGCGGTCGGCACGATGCGCGGGTCGGCGGTGAACACGCCGTCCACGTCCGAGTAAATCTCGCACACATCGGCGTTCAGCGCGGCGGCCAGCGCAACGGCGGTCGTATCGGAGCCGCCGCGGCCCAGGGTCGTAATGTCGCCGCTCTGACGGTTCATGCCCTGGAAACCGGCCACAATCGCGATATTTCCGGCCTCGACGGACTCACGGATGCGATCGGGGCGAACCTCCACGAGGCGCGCCGAACCGTGCACGCCGTCGGTAATCATGCCAGCCTGCGAACCGGTGAAGGACTGCGCCTTAGCGCCCAGGTCGTTAATGGCCATCGACAGGACGGCGGTCGAAATGCGTTCACCGGCGGTCAGCAGCATGTCCAGCTCACGCGAGGGAACGACATTGCTGGTGACCTCTGCGGCAAGGTCGAGCAACTCATCGGTGGTGTCACCCATAGCGGACACCACGACGACCACATCGTTACCTGCCTTCTGAGTGTCCACGACGCGGCGGGCAACGCGCTTTACACCCTCCGCATCAGCTACGGAGGAACCGCCGAACTTTTGGACGATCAGGCTCATTGATATCTCCAGGTCAGTTACTTGTGTGCTACCGGCAGGCGCCGGCTCCTCATTTATAGTAGACGGCGTTCAGTGCAAGCGGCTAACTGTGCACCCGTATGTATTGCCCCGTGAAATATTACGTAGTATTACGCGGTGGTGACGCGGGATGCGGAGGCGGGTACAGCACGCCCGCGGAGGCGAGTTTTTAGGTCCACGGGTTCACATAAGTGACACCCGGCAGCGGCGGAACATCCGGCTTCGGGGTGCGCAACGGGGCGTTCTGAATAGTGCGGATCTTCTCCTCATAGTCGGGGGTGCGGAACACCTCCGGCGCATCTTCCGCCTGCTCGGTTGCGGGTGCCTCAGTGGGTTCGGAGGCGGCGCTCGCCGGAGCCTCCTCGCCGGAGTTTTCGCCCAAGTCAGGGGTTGCTTCTGCTTCTGCCAATTCAGGTGTAGAGCCCGCACCAGAATCGGTGGGGGAGCCCTCACGGCGGGATTCTTCCGCGCCGGATTCCTTGTCGCTGGATTCCTCAGCCTCCTGGAGGACCTGCTCAATCAGCTGCTCATCCACCGTACCTTGCACGCCGGCGGGCGCCTCCGTGCGGGAACCTGCAGAATCCTCAGAATCCAGGTCATCAAACATGCTCGAATTCCAGCGGCGACGACTCTGCTTCGCCTCCTGAGCCTGAACCTGAGCCGCCTGCTCACGCTCCTGCTCCTCCTCACGGTTCACGCGCTCAAAATCCTCGGCGGCAGTATGAGCCACCGCCGTGCCCTCGCTAATGACGCGGCGGCCCTCCAGCGCGCGGCCCAGGGTAATCTCGTCCGCGTACTCCAGGTCGCCACCGACCGGTAGACCCGACGCGAGACGCGACAGACGCACACCCAGTGGCACGAGCATGCGCGAGAGGTAGGTTGCGGTCGCCTCACCCTCAAGATTCGGGTCCATCGCCAGAATAATCTCTTGGATACGCTCATCCGCCAGGCGGGACACTAGCTCACGAATACGCAGCTGCTCCGGGCCCACACCCGCCAGCGGGTTAATGGCGCCACCGAGCACATGGTAGCGGCCGGTAAAGGAACGGGTGCGTTCAATCGCCACCACGTCCTTCGATTCTTCGACCACACACAGCACGGACGGGTCGCGGCGCTCATCACGACAGATTGTGCACAGCTTTGTCTCGGAGACGTTACCGCACTCCTCGCAGAAACTGACGCTGGTCTTCACCGTGGAAATGGCGTTGGCTAGGCGCGCCATATCGGCAGCATCCGCATTCAGAATGTGAAAAGCGATGCGCTGAGCCGACTTGGGGCCCACGCCCGGCAGGCGGCCGAGCTCGTCAATGAGGTTTTGAACTGCTCCCTCGTACATGGCTTCTCCTTCAGGTGCGGTGTGTTGTGCTGGTGCGTTGGTGCGCTGTTCTTGGGCGACGTTATGAGTATGCACCCAAACCCTGACAGTTTAGGGGCGTTTCGCGTAGCGAGTATGCGGCTGGAATGAGTGCGCCCGCCATCGGTGCGATGGCGGGCGCGGCACCTACAACCCTGGATTAGGGCTGGTGCAGGGGGCGTTCGTCGATGACGGTGCCACCAATAATTTTTTCGATAGCGCGCAGACCGATGAAGGTGCTGTTTTCGACCTTCTCGTCATCCTCAGAGACGTAGTCCTCATCGGACGCGGCGCGTGCCGGGTGAGCCGGTGCCGCCGGTGCGCTGGGAGTCGGCGCATTAGGAGTCGGTGTGGCAGGTGCGTTAGAAGCCTGTGCTGCGGGCTTCTCATCGCTTGCCGGAGCAGTATCAGCCGGTGCCGCCTGCGGTGCCTCTGCCAACGGACCAGCAGGCTCAACCGGAGTAGCGAGCGGACCAGCAGGCTCAACCGGAGTAGCAAGTGGGCCTGCCGGTGCTACAGGCTGAGCAGGCATTGCGGGCGCGGTGGGTGCCTCAACCGGTTCAGCGTAGGCAGGCTCATCCTCAAAAGGGGGCTCCTCCTCATACGGAGGTTCCTCCATGTGAGGGGGCTCCTGCGAGAACGGGGGCTCTTGTACATGCTGGGGTTCAGTAGCGCTCTCCTGCTGCGGAACTCCACTACCGGAGGCCGCAAAGGAATCACGCTCACCAAAACCGCCCGCCGGAGCAACCGGAACCTGCTGAGCTGCCGGAACTTGTTGACCAGCCGGAACCTGCTGGGCTGCCGGGGGCTCAGGCGCAAGCGGACCAGCCGGTGCCTGCGGCGTAGCCGGTACAGCCGGGGCAGCCTGCTGAGGTGCTTCCTCGGGGGCGCTCTGCGGAATCGGGGCAACCTCCCACGCACCCAGGGGCGCATCCACGCTCGTAGACTCGGGGGTGTTTGCGCCGGTCAGCGGCTGACCGTGGCGACGCCACGCATCCTCACCGCCGCGCGGACCATCAGCCAGCGGGGCCGGCTGAGCGGGCTGCGGGGGAGTCTGCTGAACGGGTTGCTGAGGCGCCTGCGGGGCAACAGCCGCCGGAACTGCAGGCTGAGCTGCGGGAGCACTGGGCGCAGCAGGCTGAGCTACGGGTTTGACCTGTTCGCCGGGCTTCGCCACCTGAGCGTGAATGGTCACCTGACGGCGCAGGAACTCACTCACGCGGGCGGTCAGCTCGGGCACAAAGCCCTTGACCGCGCGCAAAGTCGCAATGTCGGCGCTCACGTACAGGGTCGCGCCGTCCATGCGGGCGGGGCGAACCTTCATCAGCTGCTCCGCCGCACCGGGAACGCTCATTCGGTTAAGAATGGCACGCCAATTACCCTGAACCGCCGCCAGCGGATCGTTCGGGTCAAGCTTCAGAGGCGCGGAGGGGGCACCCGCCGCAGCGGCATCAGCTACAGAAGAAGCGGGGGTATCCGGTGTCGCCGGGGCGTTACCCGCTAGGGGAGCACCAGCCGCAGGTGCGGACTCCTGCGCGGTCGGTGCCAGAGGTGCAGCACTAAGGGGCGCACCTGCCAGCGGGGGAGCACCCGCGCTAGCCTGCTGAGAGCCGCCCCGCTGAGGGGCTACCTGCTGCGCGGGCTGAGCCGCCTCCTGAACCGGGGCGCTAGAAGCCTGGGTCTTAGGCGTCAGACCAGCCGCCGCCATACCCGCCGCACGAGCAGCAGACATGCCACCCTGCGCCGGACCAGAACCAGCAGGAGCCGAACCAGCAGCACCAGAAGCCACGCGACGCTCCAAAACCTGCAGGCGAGAAGCCAACGCCGCAACCTCCGCACCACCGGCAGAACCCTCCACCGCAGGCAGAAGCAGACGAGCACACAGCAACTCCAGCTGAAGCTGCGGATTCGCCGCACCCGTCATACCATTCAGAGTCTCATTCGCCGTACCCGCAGCAACCGTCAGCTCACGCTCACCCAAAGCCTGAGCCTGCTGGGCCAAACGCTCCAACTGATCCTGCGGAACACCCTGCAAAATCTGGCCGGCAGCCTGCGGAACAGCCTTCACCACAATCAAATCACGCAGGCGCTCCAGCAGATCCTCCACAAAACGGCGAGGATCCTGACCGGTCGCCACCACACGTGACACCGCACCAAAGAGAGTCGGCGCATCCTTCGCGCCCAACGCCTCAATAACCTCATCCAGAAGCTGCGCGTGGGTATAACCCAGCAGCGCCACCGCACGGTCATACTCAATACCGTTCTGCGACGACGCACCAGCCATCAGCTGATCAAGAATCGACAGCGAATCACGCACCGAACCGCCGCCAGCACGAATCACCAGCTGCAATACACCCGGCTCAACCGGCACCTGCTCCTGATCGCACAGGCCCTGCAGGAATGGCAGAAGAACCTCCGGCGGAACCAGACGGAACGGATAATGGTGAGTACGCGAACGAATCGTACCCAACACCTTATTCGGCTCAGTCGTCGCGAAGATAAACTTCACGTGCTCCGGCGGCTCCTCCACAATCTTCAGCAGCGCATTGAAACCCTCACGGGTCACCATATGCGCCTCATCAATAATGAAGATTTTGTAACGGTCACGCACCGGCGCCAAAGTAGCGCGCTCACGCAGGTCACGGGCATGATCCACGCCGCCGTGGCTCGCCGCATCCATCTCAATCACGTCAAGAGAACCGCCACCATCACGCGAGAGCTCACGGCACGAATCGCATACACCACACGGAGTAGGAGTCGGACCCTGCGCACAGTTCAAACAACGCGCCAAAATACGCGCCGACGTGGTCTTACCGCAACCACGCGGACCCGAAAACAGGTACGCGTGATTCACACGGTTCTTCTCCAAGGCGACCATAAGAGGTTCGGTCACGTGCTCCTGCCCGATAACCTCAGCAAAGGTTTCGGGGCGATAACGACGATAAAGGGCAGTGCTCACGGCAACCTCTTCAACTCGGGGGTGCGGATAGGACAATCCCTACCATTTTAGACGCTTTACTCTCGGCCCGAGTGGCCGACAGTCACCGGTGAACACGCCACCGCACCACCGCCACCGCGACACCTACTATGGACACTCACCCGGGCGCTCACCCGGGCGGCATGTACGCCCACAGAAATACCGCGAACACACCGAATTCCCAAGAACCCAAAAATCCGGTACACTGGTTCTTGCCTCTTACGTGGCGTTATCTTGGAAAACTCCCCCAGGACCGGAAGGTAGCAAGGGTATTCGAGCTATGACGGGTGCGTAAGGGGTTTTTCTATGCCCAAAATCAGGCACCTGGGTAGTTCACGCCCGTCATACCCGTCTCACTGTCGTTCGACGGCTTCAACCCAGGATTTATATCCTCGCTCGCTCGGAATCCTGGGTTTCAGCGGTTGCGTAGGAGGTTTTTTCATGCCC
>NZ_KV811586.1:246291-246520 GCF_001813145.1 Rothia sp. HMSC066G02
CGGTTGCGTAGGAGGTTTTTTCATGCCCAAAAACGGGTACCTGGATAGTTCACACCCGTCATATGCACTGCGTGCCCGCTCCGCTGGCGCTCCGCGGCTTCGGATCCGGATTGATTCTTCGCTCGCTCAGAATCCGAATCCTCAGCGGTTGCGTAGGAGGTTTTTTCATGCCCAAAATTAGGCACCTGGATAGTCCGCACCCGTCATATGCACTGCGTGCCCGCTCCGC
>NZ_KV811586.1:246620-247074 GCF_001813145.1 Rothia sp. HMSC066G02
CCTTGGTACTATTTCTTCAGAACCCCACGGTTACACGTGCCGCCGAGGCGCCCCATACCTGAGAAAGCACCACCATGATTTTCAAAAAAGTAGGCGATAGTCGCCCCTACCCCCAGCACGGCATGACCCACGCCGACTGGGGAGGAATCCCGCCGCAGCGGGTACGCCTCGACACCCTTATCACCACCCAAAAACAGGGGCACAAGCATCCATAAATGTGCTTTCTGTTACTTTTATTGCTCAGGGCTTGCATGCTTAGCAAAAGCGTAGTAAGGTTTTATTTGTTGCCTACGCAATGCGTAGAAAACATAGCTGGAGGATTCGCCTAGCGGCCTATGGCGCACGCCTGGAACGCGTGTTGGGTTAACAGCCCTCGGGGGTTCAAATCCCCCATCCTCCGCCACCGATCCCCGGTCTTAGATTCTAAGACCGGGGATTTTTTATACCCCTTGGT
>NZ_KV811586.1:247174-296425 GCF_001813145.1 Rothia sp. HMSC066G02
GGCGCACGCCTGGAACGCGTGTTGGGTTAACACCCTCGGAGGTTCAAATCCTCCATCCTCCGCCACCGATCCCCGGTCTTAGAATCTAAGACCGGGGATTTTTTATACCCCTTGGTACTATTTCTTCAGAACCCCACGGTTCCGGGCGCCATCGGAGCGCCCCATACCTGCAGAAAGCACCACCATGATCTTCAAAAAAGTAGGCGACAGCCGCCCCTACCCCCAGCACGGCATGACCCATGCCGACTGGGGAGGAATCCCGCCGCAGCAGGTACGCCTCGACACCCTCATCACCACCCAAAAAACCCTCAACCTCGAGACCCTACTCGCCGAAGACTCCACCTTCTACGGCGACCTCTTCCCTCACGTCGTCAAATGGGGAGGCGAACTCTACCTCGAAGACGGCGTGCACCGCGCACTGCGTAACGCCCTGCACCGCCGCGCCGTCATGTATGCGCGCGTACTGGACCTGGACTCAATCTCCCCGGCGCTGCTGCCCGGCGCGTAAAAACCTACTCGCGTAAAAACCTAACCGCGTAAACGCCTACCCGAATACAGAAAATGCCGCGGACCGATGCAAAGAAGCATCAGGTCCGCGGCATTTTTGTGACGTATAACTGAGCTACGTTCCGCTACGCAGAGATACCACGCTTAGGACGCAACCTTCAGGCCCGCCTCCTGCACCGGGGATTGCTCCGGCAGGGACTCCTCGGAATCCAGGCGAACCGGGTTGCCCTCGGCGTCAAAACGCGCGCCCAGGCCCATCTGAATAAAACGGATAGTATTCAGAATCTGGCGCTCACGGGTTTCCTCATCCGGTGCGTCCTCGGCGCGACCGGCGCTTGAGGAGAGGGAGCCGTGCACGAGCATCGCCAGTTCGCGAATGTCGTTCTTCGGAATGTAGTTCTCGGCAATGGCGGCAGAAAGAATATGCGCGAGCACCATCTGCAGCTCGTGAACGTGCTTGCCGAGCTTCGCGTAGGACTCGGGGGAGAGCATGGAGCGCATCGCAGGGCCCGGAGGCAGGTGGCGGCGCGCCAGGTCGTTGATTTGCAAGCGAATGTAGACCGCGAGCTGGTCAATCGGGTTTTCGATGCCCTCCAGGCCGACGCGCAGCTCGTTGAGGAAGCGTTCGGTCTCGTCCAGGGCGTAGGCGACCAGTAGTTCGCCCATGTCGGCAAAGTAGTTGTAGACCGCGGTGCGACCGATGCCGGCGTTCTTGGCGACGTCGGTCATGGTCAGGCCGGAGAGGCCGCGGTTGTAGAGGATCTCGCCGAAGGAGTTGAGGATGGCGCGCTTGGTGTTTTCGCGCTGGGCGGCGTTGGTTGCTGCAGAAATACGAGGCATAGTGACACTCTACCCTAAATCGTCAGCAAATGACGAATTTATCGAATGTGTCACCAAGAAATTTGCGCAATCCATGCGAATTTTCTCAAATATGACAGAACGACCGGCACTACAAGAAGCCTAAACGCGTAGCCGCCGCCAAATCAGCACCCACCAACGACGCAATCGGATACCCCGTATGGCCACGCCCCGGAGTCACCTGCAACAAAGTCCGCGCACCCAACCCCTCGTAGAACGCACTACCCTCCTGCACCGCAATCCGCGCCGACCAGCTACCCTCCGCACTGGTCGCCATACGCCGACGACCCGACGGCGAACGACCATCCAACACACCCACATGCCAGCTCATCACCAGATGCGCATGCGAAGAAGGATTCAGAGCAGCCCGCTCACGCACCCGCGCGGGCACGCCGTCAGCGCCGCCGCCGCCGATGAAGGTCGCGCCACCTCCACGAATCCACTCAATATCGTGTGACAGCAGCTCGTAGCTGAGGAACTCGGCGCCACCCGAATAGCCCGCAAGCCAGATACGGCTCGTATCCACCCCGTACGCCAGGGCAATCTCCTCAATGAGGACGCGAACCATCCTGCCGTTTGAGCGGGCGCGAACCCACCAGTTGTAGGTCAGCGGAGGCGCATAAGAATCACCATCGGTCAGGCGCGGCTCCCGCAGACTACCCGGCGACAGCACCGGCACCGACAGCATATTGAACTCAGCCGCCACCTGCGCCAGCTCGGCACGCAGGGGGGAAGTTCGGCGCAACAGGCGGCTACCGGCACGCGAGAGATGATCACCATCAAAATAGAACAGCACACCGGGCGCAGACTCAGAATCGGTCAGAAGATACAGGTTATCGACCCGATAGTAGATATTGCGCCCGCGATGCGTAAACGATCGGTAACCGAGCAGCTCAGACGAAGCCAGAAGCACTGGCTCTAGCAGGGAAGCTCCGGTGCGCACAGCCTGCGCCGCATAGGTGAACAGCGGATGCAGACGCGGAATATGCGCGCTCAGCCGCCGCTGGTTACGGTGCCGCCGCCTCCGCACCTGCTGTGAAGAACCCCGTACCGACCGCCGAAGCGAGGCGCGTAGCGCACGCCCCGCCCCCAGCAGGGATACCACCTGCTCAGTGCGGTGAATTCCGTGGCCCAGATTCTTCATACATTTATTGTAAATGTGCGGTCAGGAAGGCTGGCGGGGTGGTCATGAGCGTCCACACTCTTGAACGAAGCCCGTAAACCTGCCGCCGCCACGGCATATAGGTACTATTAGATAGGCTCGGGTGGCAGGCGAGCCAGTGAGTAGCGCCCTGCATAGTGCACTCACCCACCACACGTGAGGGCTCGTACCTTGCGTGAAGAAACACATCGCATGAAGAAAGACTTGGGGAAAGTAATGGCTAAACCCGTTAGCGAATCTAAGGCTCAGACGAGCACCGTCAAGGTGCCCTGGGCTGGTCGCCGCGGCTACTTTGATCTGCTGCTGGGCGCGTCCTGCGTCATCCTGATCATTTCGAATATTGGTGCAACTAAGGGCGTGGAGTTCGGTCCCCTGCCCTTCGAACTGCCCCTCATTGGTAACACCATCGTCACCGACGGTGGTTTCTTCCTTTTCCCTCTCGCCTACGTTATTGGCGACCTTCTTTCTGAGGTGTACGGCTTCAAGCGTGCCCGCCGCGCGATTGTGGCCTCCTTCGCCTCAGCCGCTTTTGCTGCCCTGTGTTTCCTGCTGATCGTGCACCTGCCCGCTGCGAGCTTCTACACCGGCCAGGAGGCGTTCGCGCAGGTTCTCGGCCCGGTCTGGCAGATTTTTGTGGGCTCCCTGCTCGGTTACCTCTTCGGTCAGACCCTGAACGCCTGGGTCATGGTGGCAATGAAGAAGGCAAGCAAGGGCCGTTTCCTGTGGCTGCGTATGATTGTCTCCACCCTGGTTGGTGAGCTGCTCGACACCGTCATCTTCTGCTCCATTGCGGCACCGGTGCTTGGTATCGACACCATGGAAGCATTCATCAACTACGTACTGATCGGCTATATCTATAAGTGCCTGGTCGAGGTGATCCTCATGCCGATCAGCTACCCGATTATTGGTTGGTTCAAGCGTCACGAACTCGAGTACGTGGCATAAGCTAACCTCCTGACAGCTGATGTGCAGAGCCGCCCGGCCTAACGACTGGGCGGCATTGCCATTTCAGCTTTATTCAATACACAGCATGTCTAAGAAAGAGATACGTTATGTCTAAACTGCAGGGGAGCACCCCCGAGCAGTCGGAGAAGAACGACTCGTTGAATCGTTCCCTCTCCCACGGCCAGTTGACCATGATTGCGATGGGCTTGGCGCTGGGTACGGGCCTGTTCCTGGGCTCCTCCTCCGCCATTAAAATTGCGGGCCCTGGCGCAATCCTCTCTTACGCTATTGGTTCGATGATTGCGGCAACCATTGCTGCGTGCGCGGGCGAAATGTCCGTGCGTCACCCCGTCCAGGGCGGTTTCGGCACCATTGCGAGCCGATACCTGAACCCCTTTAGCGGCTACCTGACTCGCTGGGCGTATTGGGCGTGCACCGTGCCGCTGGCTGGTGCTGAGCTGGTGGCGGTTGGCCACTACATGGCGTACTGGTTCCCGGACGTTCCCCTGGCTGTGTTCGTCGCTCTCTTCGGTGCGATTATTCTGGTGCTGAACCTGGTGAGCGTGAAGTCCTTCGGCGCCCTGGAGTTCCTGCTCTCTTCGATTAAGGTTTCTGCCGTCATCGTGTTCATGGTGATTGGTGTGCTGCTGGTGTTCGTGGGTCTGCCCGGTCACGCTGCGGCGGGTACCGCAAACCTCGTGAACGACGGCGGCTTCCTGCCCAACGGCCCGGCATCCATCTGGATTTCGATGGCTGTTGTCATGTTCTCCTTCGGCGGTGTGGAAATGATTTCCCTCTCCGCAGCGGAGGCGAAGGACCCGGCACGCTCGGTGGCAACCAGCGTGAAGGCAATGATCTGGCGCCTGTCCACTTTCTACGTGGTGTCCATGGCAATTATTCTGTGCCTGGTGCCCTGGCAGACCGCCGCACAGAACTCGGAGCTGACCGAGTCGCCGTTCGTGCTGGTCTTCTCTGAACTGGGTATCCCCTTCGCGGCGGACATCATGAACTTCGTGGTGCTCGTTGCTGCGCTCTCTGGCGCTAATGCCTCCCTGTACGCGGCAACCCGCCTGCTGCACGCCCTGGGCTCTGACCGCATGGCTCCCGCAGTGGCTGCCCGCACCTCCTCGCGCGGCGTGCCGGTCGTGGCTCTGCTCATCTCCTTCACCGGCGTGGTCGTGGCAACCGTGATGGCTGTTGCCAAGATCGGCGACATCTTCGCTCTGCTCATGGCGCTGGTGACCCTGTGCATCCTGATTGTGTGGATCATGATTCTGCTGACCTACCAGGCGTACAAGAAGGACCAAAAGGACGCCTCCTCCTTCACCGTGCTGGGTGGCCGCGTCACCGCAGGTCTGGCTCTGGCGGGTGTCCTGGCGACCCTGGCGGCAATGTTCATGCTGCCCGGCTCGGGCGTTCAGGAATCCATCATGGTCGGTATCGTCTTCTTCGTGCTGATTTCTATTGGCTACGCCATCTCGTCGAAGGTTCAGGGCGGTTATGAGCGCCCCGACCTGGACGCTATGCACGCCGACGAGAACACCAGCACGGCACAGCACTAAATAGCGTGAAAGCCTCGCGAGGCTAAAACATAAAAGGCACCGGATGGGGGAGCACCCCCGTTCGGTGCCTTTTCGCTTCTGTACTCTAGACGGCGCCGTTCTGAGCGATGTGAGTGTGCCCGTAGAATAGTTAACTATTCGTACCCGTCAACGCGGCTAGAAGCCGCAGAAGCCGGGTGCGAGCACACATTGCACATCACGCCCCTAAGGCGTACTGACGGAAGGCACCTTCGTGTCCCACAACGACGATACCCGCAGCCACGCTGCAGCGGGGACCGCCGGATCGCGCACCCTGAAGCGTTCTCTGTCCCACGGACAGATGACCATGATCGTGATGGGTTCCGCGCTCGGTACGGGCCTCTTCTTGGGTTCGGGCACCGCCATTGCGATGGCTGGTCCCGCGGTCATTCTCACCTACGCTATTGGTTCTGCGCTCGCTTCGGTGATTGGCGCGGCAACCGGTGAAATGGCGGTTCGCTACCCTGTCCGCGGCGGTTTTGGCACTATCGCTACCCGCTACCTGGGCCCCTTCGCGGGCTTTTTGACTCGCATCGCATACTGGACGGCGACTGTTCTGATTGCTGGCGTTGAGCTGGTGTCGGTAGCGACTTACCTGAATTATTGGTGGCCGCAGCTTCCGCTGTGGGCGGGTATTGCCGCGTTTGGTGTGGCGCTGATTGTGCTGAACCTGACCAGCGTGAAGTCTTTTGGCATGCTGGAGTTCTTCCTGTCTTCGATTAAGGTCATTTCGATTATTGCCTTCCTGCTGGTGGGCCTGTGCCTGATTTTCTTCGGCCTGCCCGGTCACGCCGCGGTGGGTACCGCAAACCTCTTCAACGACGGCGGCTTCATGCCGAACGGCCTCCAGTCGGTGTGGCTGTCGCTGGCTGTGGTGATGTTCTCCTTTGGCGGTATTGAGATGATTTCAATCTCTGCTGCGGAGGCGAAGGACCCCTCCCGTTCGGTGCGTTCCTCGGCGAAGGCGATGATGGTTCGTTTGGCGACCTTCTACGTGCTGGCGGTTCTAATTGTTGTGGCTGTTATTCCGTGGCGTTCGGCATCGGGTCTGGGCGACGCTGTGGATGCTTCCCCGTTCGTTCTGGTCTTTGAACAGCTTGGCATTCAGGGCGTGGCGCACTTCGTGAACTTTGTGGTGCTGATTGCGGCACTGTCGAGCGCGAACGCAAACCTGTACGCGGGTGCGCGTCTGCTACACTCCCTGGCGGCTGACGGCATGGCGCCTCGCCAGCTGGCTCAGGTGAACCGTGCTGGCGTTCCGGCTCGCGCCGTGTGGGCGTCGACCAGCGGCATGGTTATTGCTATTCTGCTGGCGCTGTACAGCCCGAAGGAAGCGTTCCTCTCCATGATTTTTGTGATCATGGTGTGCGCGCTGACCGTGTGGGTTCTGATTCTGTTCGCCTACATCGTGTACAAGCGTGTTGAGCCTGCTGCCAATGGTTTCCGCCTGTGGGGTGGCCAGTTCACCGCGGCGGTTGGCGTTCTGCTGCTCTTCGCGGTGTGGGTTGCGCTCTTCATGGTGCGCGGTTCTATGGTTCCGGCAATTGTGGGCGTGGGCTACTTTGTGGTTCTGAGCCTGCTGTACTTTGCTCGTATCCGCCACACTCACATGATTGATGAGCAGACCTTTGTTGAGGCTCAGCAGGCAACTGCCGAGTATGACGCCATGAAGTACGACGCTGATCATGCCCTGGAGACTGCGGCTAAGCTGGGCCGTTAAGGTTCTGTAGCTGCCGGGAGAGCCGGTGCTGGGGCCTGCAGAGACTCCAACACAGTAATAAACGAAAAATACGGAAAATTTCTGGAATTCCTCGTAATAAAACCGTAAAAATGCAGTTGGCCCTCAGAGTGGGGTCTATCATAGACAGTGAACCGTATGATCTTGTATGCGTTCAAATGTCTGTGTGTTGGATGAGGCTCGAAAGCATCGTAGCTTTCGAGCCTCATCGCTTTAACTACCAAATATATTTCTAGCCCCCGAATCATCATCAGCTGATTCATTTGCTGTACCTTGCGGATTCGTACGAATAGCCCCCTCAAAGCGGCGGGGGAGTAGAGTTAAAACCATGCAAAGCCACGAAAAGAACCGCGAAAACACCCCCGCCCCTGAGGCCGGTACCACCGACGAACTGCTGGTGCACGTACCCGCACGCTGGGGCGATATGGACGCCTACGGGCACGTCAACAACGTTGCCATCCTCTCGGTCATGGAAGAAGCCCGCGTGGCGCTCTTCGGCCCACCGCCCTCCTCCGGGCAGAAGCCCACCGTGGCACCGCAGCCTCCGATTCCGCTTTTCGACCTGGTTGCCGAGGGTGTGCAGGCACTCATTGCCGAGCACGGCATCCGCTACCTGGCTCAGCTGCCCTACACTGGTGAGCCCGTGCCAGTGCGCCTGAGCGTGGAGAAGGTCAGCGCCGCATCCGTGCGTATTGGCTACTCGATTCTCTCCCCGGTGGACGGCCGCGAGTGCGTGCGTGCCTTTACCGTGCTGGCGTTCTGGGATTCGGTTGTGGGTCGTTTGACCCGTCTGAGCCCCGAGCAGCGTGAGCTGTTGAGCTCCTACCTGCCGCAGAAATAGGGGTAGATACCGGCGCTCCGCTGTAATAAACCGGTCTTGAACGGGGTCAAGCGTATGCTTTAAATACCTTCTGCAAAGGGTGCAAAAGGTTCATTCCCGGGAGAGATAACAATGTCGTTCCACCACACTCAGGCAGGCCCTGCCGGTTGGGGTCGCCGCACGATGCGCGCCACCGGATGCGCCGCCGCCCTGCTCCTTGCCCTGACTGGCTGCTTTGGCGGTTCTCAGAGCGAAAACTCCTCGTCGAACCCCAGCGCCTCCGGCACGGCTAACCACTCGAAGTACCCGCTACCGTCCTCGACGGCATCGCCGACGAAGAGCGCTGAGCCGGCAAAGAGTACCGAGCCGACGGTCACCGAAACCCAGGTGCCCGCCCCCGCAGAGAGCACCGAGGCGAAGGCGTCCGAATCCTCCGCACCCGCTGAGGCGAAGGAAACCCCCACCGCGGCAGCGACTCCTACCGGTGACACTCCTCGCGCGCCCGAAAAGGTGGAGGCTGAGCGCGCCTCCGCCGGCGAGCGCTGCGGACACATCGGACGTAAGGGCTACCTGAAGACCGGCGCGGAAATCATGGTGCTGCGCGGTACCGTGGACTGCGCCCACGCCCTGGACGTGCTGACCGAATACGTCACCACCCCGCGTGCCGACGACAACCTGACCCAGCACCAGGTGGCGAAGGTTCAGGATGCCACCTGCTACTGGAACCCGCAGTACGAGATGGCTGAGAACCGTCGCGAGGATCGCGGCGCCCCCGAGTGCACCATCGGTGAGGATGTCGCCTTTGTGGCTCGCCTGGACAATCCGGATGCTCCCCAGATTCCCTTCCTCATGGAGCCCTCCTACTACGATTCCGGTGCCGGCTACTACCGTTTCAAGAGCGATGACGAGCGCACCCTCTGCGAGCTGAACCCCGCGGACGGAACCCTGGTGTGCGAGCGCCGCACCGGCGAGCAGACCGGCAACGGTAACGGTGCTGTCGGCCGCACTTTTGCCGGTCCGGTGGAGGTGACTCGCATGAACTTCCTGACCGGCGCCAGCGAGGTGAATACCGTGAATGAGTCCTCGGCTCTGCACGCGGAAACCACCACCGCAAACACGAAGATAATGCACGCCTTGGATGTGGTGATCTTGCCCGTTGCTGAGGGCAAGCAGCTGACCTGCTTGGGCGAGATTGAGACTGGCTCGATGACCTGCCATGACGGGAACGGCCGCACTATTACGGTGGGCGGCAGGCACGAAGGCTAAACACCCGCGCCAGAGGCAATGAGTTGTCAGTGAGCTGTCAATGAGTTGTGAAGAGCTAAGGAGGGGCTCCCCGCAATCCCGGGGCGCCCCTCCTTTCGTGCTCTTGGGGCTACCTCGCGAGTTCTTGAGATGTCATATCCGTATAGCTAGCTCACAGGTAGCGTCTTTAGAATACTGGTTAGGAACCCGAACCGATGACGCAGAAAGGTCACCATGCATCCGGCACAGAAGCACTCTACCCAGACTTCTACCCAGGCTCGTTCTACTACGCTCCGCACCGCTAAGCGCTACAGCCCCGTAGCGCTCGGTGCCACGCTGTTGCTGGCGCTGTCGGCATGCTCCGGAGGCGCTACCACCGCCTCCCCGAGCGCCACCGCGACCCTTAGCCCCAGCGCTACGAGCGCGAAGGCGACCCCTTCGCCCACCCGCACCGCAACGGTCACTGAAAGCACCCCGACTGCCGGTACCGTGCACACCCCCACCGCGGCGGCTACCGTGAGCCCCGGAACCATCACCACCGCAAGTCCCGCGGCGACCGCGCAGGCGAGCGCGGCGTCGAGCCCTTCCGCATCGGCTAAGGCGAATACTTCGGCGAAGGCGTCGAGCACCGCGAGCCTGTCCAGCTCGGATGTTCAGTCTGCGGGCGGTAGCTGCGGCAGCATGGACGCTACTGGCTACCTGAAGCACAACGCTACGGTTCAGGTGACCTCGGGTGCGGTGGATTGCCTGTTTGCGCGTGAGCTGATCCGCCAGTTTGTGGTGCAGAACCCCGCCGAGGTGACCGATAAGGCGAATGGTGAGCGTACCGTCATGTCGGCGCGCTGCTACTGGAAGCCGGGCGACGGCGCGGATCGTGCGACCCCCGAGTGTGTGTCCCTGGATGGTGGCAGCACCGTCATTACCGTGAAGCTGACCAACTAGTTTACGATTCCCACCCGGCAAGGCACGGGTATTAAACACAAGCGCCGCGTTGACGTATCATTCGTCAACGCGGCGCTTTAGTATTCCCACCCGCAGGCGGGCAGAATCAGAGCTGGTGCGAGTTAGAACTCTCCGCGGGCACGGGTGGCGAGCACGTCATCCAGGCGGGCGAAGGTCGAACGCCAGGTGGTGCGCACCTCCTCGTGGACCGAGGCGGGCATGGGACCAATCTCAATGACGATGCGGGTACCGGAACCCACGCCGTCGGCGGTAATCACGGTTTCGGGGAAGAAACGGTGACGCTGGTACACCAGCACGCTACCGGGGTTGCCCAGGTGGTCGGGCAGCTGCTCGGCGTATTCGAGCTCCTTGAACGGTTCAATGCTCAAAAAGCGGCTCTGCAGAATGCAGGACACCGAGGGGTCAACCTCGTTGATCATGGACAGGCGCTGCATACCGCCGACGACGGGCTCCACGACAACGTCGGTGGGGCGCACGTGCCAGCCGGCGGGGCCGTACCAGCGGACCAGCAGTTCGGGGTCCAGGTAGGCGCCGAAGACGTCCTCGGCCGGGGCTGCGATCTCGTGGTCGAAGACGAGAAGCTCCTCATCGGGAACATGAGTGATGCTCATAGGGTTCTCCTTAAACGGGTTGAAGAGCGGGTTTAGGGCTTCTTGCCGGAGTAGTAGTTGCCGAGGAACTCGTCACGGTACTCGAAGTAGGTGCCGTCCTTGATGGCTTCGCGGGCGTCGTCCACCATGCGCACGATGAAACGCTCATTGTGGATGGAGGCGAGGGTCGCCGCCAGACGCTCGTCCGCCTTGAAGAGGTGACGCAGGTAGGCGCGGGTGTAGTGGGTGCAGGTGTAGCAATCGCAGCCCTCGTAGATGGGCGAGAAGTCCGCCTTGAAGCGCGCGTTGGTGATGTTGTAGCGGCCGGTGGGGGAGTAGACGGCGGCGTTGCGTGCCACGCGGGTGGGGGAGACGCAGTCGAAGGTGTCTACACCGTTCTCGATGCCGACGAAGATGTCGTCGGGTTCGGAGATGCCGAGCAGGTGGCGGGGCTTGGATTCGGGCAGCTCTTCGGCGCACCAGCGCACGATGGTACCGAGGTTTTCCTTCTCGAGTGCACCACCGATGCCGAAGCCGTCGAAGGGCATGGAGCCGAGATCCTGGCATGCCTTGCGGCGCAGGTCTTCGTACTGGGCGCCCTGAATCACGCCGAACAGTGCCTGGTAGGGCTTGCCCACGCGCTCTGCGGTGAGACGCTGGTGCTCAGCGATGCAGCGCAGCGCCCACAGACGGGTGCGTTCGAGCGCCTCCTCCTGGTAGCCGCGGGAGTTGTAGAGGGTGGTCAGCTCGTCGAAGGCGAACATGACGTCGGCACCAATCTGGTGCTGAACCTGCATGGACACCTCGGGAGTGAAGCGGTGAATCGAGCCGTCAATATGCGACTTGAAGTTCACGCCGTCGTCGTCAATGTGGGCGAGGCGTTCCTTGCCCTTCGCCACGTCGTCGTCGCCGAGGGGGCGGCCGTCGGCGCCCTTAGCATCCGCGACGGTACCCATATCGATCACCTTCTTGAAGCCCGAACCCAGGCTCATCACCTGGAATCCGCCGGAGTCGGTGAAGGTGGGGCCGTCCCAGTTCATGAACGCACCCAGGCCGCCTGCCGCGTCGAGGATTTCGGGGCCGGGCTGCAGGTACAGGTGATAGGCGTTGGAGAGCAGAGCCTGAGCGCCGAGCTCCTTCATGGATTCGGGTAGGACCGCCTTGACGGTTGCCTTGGTGCCCACGGGGGTGAAGGCGGGGGTCTGGATCTGTCCGTGCGGGGTGGTGATGACACCGGCGCGTCCGCGGAACTGTCCGCCGTTGGCTTCTACACGTTCAGCGCTGGGGGAGGCGGTGTCCGCCAGGCGGCTGGTGATGGTGAAGCCAAAGTCCTCGGTGGGGAAAGAATTATCTAGAACGCTCATTCTTCTCTCGATTGTTTGCTTTCCGTCTGAATGTCTACACCCTAGCCTACCGGAAAACCCCGCCTCTCTTGCCAGAGGCGGGGTTCACGAGAATTCAGCTGAGGGCAGCTGATCTTAGCCTGCGAAGTCGCCGAGCATATCCACGGTCGGCACGAAGAAGAGGGTGCCGGTCACCGCGGTGCTGAAATCCAGCAGGCGGTCGTAGTTGGCGCCATCCACTCCCATGAACATGTTCTTCAGCATCTTCCGGACGGTCGAGAAGGTGCTGGCGTAGCAGATGAAGTAGGTGCCCAGCTCGTTGTTACCCACGGTGCCGAAGGGCATGTTGTCGCGAATAACCTTGAAGTCGTCACCGATATTGGCGATAGCGGAGTGCGAGTTGGCGGGCTTCTCGTCCTCGCTCATCTCGATGTCGTCGTGCTTGGAGCGGCCGATGACCTTCTCCTGCTCGGCAACGGGCAGGGCGTTCCACGCGGTCATGTCGTGGATGTACTTCTGCACGAACTGGTAGCTGCCGCCCCTGTACATGGGGTCGCTGTCACCGATGATGCCGAAGTATTCGCGTGCCGCGGGGGTCTGCGGGTTTTCGGTGCCGTCGACAAAACCGATGATGGAGCGGCCGTCCCAGTAGCGGAAGCCGTGCACCTCATCCAGTACCTCAGCAATATCGCGCAGTGCCGCGGTAATAGCGGACGCCATATCGTAGGCGACGGACGGCTGAGTCGCGCGGATATGGAAGTGCAAATCGCCGGGAGTGGACACAGCGGTGTGCTTATGGCCCCTAATCTCCTCGAACTCCACGAGCTCTTGCGGCAGCGGCTTGGGCAGATCCAGGGTCAGCCACGCGCTGTGGCTGATACCCAGCACAACGCTGGCGTTCTCGGGAGAGTAGCGGTTCGCGGCGGTGTGGTTGAGGTTAATAACGAGCCCGCAGAGGTTCTGGAACCCCTCAACGAGCGCATCCTGGCTGATGTCTTCCTTGAACTTCCACACCATGAAAATGGTGTTAGCGTTCGGGCTGGCAGTGACCTGTTGTGATTCTGGTGCAAACATAAAACTCACCGTACGCCCGTGTGTACGCCCCCGCAATGAATCCAGCCCTAACCTTCTGCGCTGCTGGGAGAACGCACCGCTGGGAGAAGATTAGGGCTGGGGATAAAGAACAGCAGGGTTTTAGAAGCCGTACTTTAGAAACTGTGGGAGGCGAGGTACCGCGCATGCGCCAGACGCGCCGCCGTCTCAAAAATAGTCCACGCCTGCACCTGAGCGGACAGCTCCACCGGCGCGCCGGGCTTCACAACCTTGCTCATCGGCTCGGTGAATCGCGGGGAGAACTGCACGAGCGCCTTACCGCGAATCTCATTCGGGTCAATGCCGTACTCATTCATCGGCAGGTCGGGGTCGAACTCGCGGCGGCCCTCCCACAGGGCGCGTGCGGTCGAGTACACCAGGGTCGAGGCGAGCGCTCGCGCCTCATCACTAAGCAGCGGCGAGGATGCCGCCATGCCCAGGTAGCGCACGAGAATGCCGGTGAACAGGCCGCCGTCGCCGTCGCCGTGAGAGATGAGGATGCGGCGGCGCGCACCGGAGAGGAACTCCACCTCTTCGGTCATGTGCTTGACGATGCCGACGATGAGGCGCTCGGCGCGTTCTGCGGGGTCCACCTCGCAGGGCACACCGGATGCGGCGAGGCTCAGCAGGGCGCCCAGGGCGGTTCCCTGGTTGTAGGTGAATTCGCCGCGCTCGTACTCGTACTCGTCGCCGCGCACGTTCACGCCATCAATATAGAGCGAACGTTCTGCATCCCAGAGGGTTTCGTTCATCCAATCCATGAGCGCGGCGGCAGTCTTCGGGTCGCCCGCACGCACATACGCCAGAGCAGTCGGCGCGGTCGCCGCAGCATTCACAAAATCACGCTTGGACTTGCGCCAACTCATGCCACCCACCGGGGAGAAACCCTTCGCCAACTGCTCAAAGAGGGCCGCGCCAGCATCCTGGGCGGCAACATCATTCGCGCCGGTCAGCTCAATGCAGAAGGAGTTCATGCGGCCCACCGCGAGGGTCAGCCACGCCATATCGTCAAAGTAGTCGTTTGCGAAGCGGCCGTAATTACGCACGTTAATGCCGCGCAATAGTGCGCGGGCGCGGTGCAGCTGCTCCTGGGCGGCAGTAATATCGCCTTCGCGCAGGTGACGCTGACCGGCATCAATCACACAGTCCAGCAGGTGCGCCTGCCACCAGTAGTGCCAAGCGTTCAGGCGCTGGCTCAGCGGGCGCGGGTCGGGCACCTGCACCGAACCGATGAGGGCGCCGGGAACGCCAAGAATACGGTGCACGAAGGTGTCGGTGACGCTGGCGGCTGCGGCAGCGGCATGCGAGGAGGTGCGCTCGGCGTACTCGCTAATCGACTCCAGAGACTGCGCGTTGTGGGAAGACGGCTGGGAATTCATGGACCCTCTGTAGTTGCGGTGAAGTATTACGTCTGAATTATCCCACTTTTTGCCCTCTGAGCGCCCGGATGCTGTGGGCGGGCTCTCGGGTGTGATTCCTTTTCGAGAGACCGCCGAGAAGATGCACCGCAGGGAACGGGGTGAACGCCATTCAAAAACCAGTTAGGAGGCGGCAGTCAGCGAACGCCCGCTGTACAAATCCACTCGCTCGCCGGTGATGGGATGCTCAAAATGCAGACTGTACGCCAGCAACTGCAGCGGGTACTCGGGGCGGTCTGGCGCGTCGGGTAGCACCTGCGGGTAGAGCACATCGCCCAGAATGGGGGAGCTGAGCATATTCAGATGCGCCCGCAGCTGGTGCGTTTTGCCGGTGTGAGGCGCCAAATCATAGAGCGCCCATTCTCTATTCGGTTCCGCGCGCCACCCCTCAACCGCCTGCGCACTCGGAGTGAAAGTCCGCAGAATCTTCACGGTCGTCAGCGTATTCGGCTCCACACCCTGCGCCGCGCACTCTTGCTCAGAAAGCTGCTGAACCTGCAGCTGATCACGAATCTTCTGAATATGCGAACGCACCTGCAGCCCCTCCGCACTCAACGCCTGCTCGGCGGCGGCAGCATCGGCGGGAACCGGCGCCACGGCACGGTAGGTCTTTGACACCTGACGGTGCTGAAACATCATCTGGAAGGGGCGGCGCGCCTCAACCGTCTTAGCAAAAAGCAGCACGCCCGCGGTTGGGCGATCCAGGCGGTGAATCGGAATCAGTAGCGGGTTCTGCTCGCGCACCCGCAGCTTGGTCAGCGCGGTCTGCGCAATATAGGAACCGCGCGGGGTGGTCGGCAGAAAATGCGGCTTATCAATCGCCAGCACGTGCTCATCCTCGTAGAGCACCGGCATGTCGGAGGGTAGCTGTGGCTCATCCACAAGCTCGCGGAAATACCAGATGCGCTCACCCGGCATATAGGGGCTATCGCCGGTCAGGATCGTGCCGTCGTCCAGGCGCACCTCACCGGTATTAAAGCGGGCGTAAATAATCTGCGGGTCGTTCGGGTAGAAGCGCGCAATCAGATAGTCCGCAATGGTTGCCGGAGCCGTGCCATTCGGGGTGAGTTCAGCCGGGAGCTCCTTGGGCAGTGGCAGGATCAGCTGAATCGGGTCAATGCCGTTCTTCTGAGCTAGCGGAGGGGTCAGCAGACGGCGATGCATGCGGCGTGCCGGTTTCGACTGATAGGCGGTGCCGGGCTGCGTGTGGGCGGTGTTCTGTGCGGGCATGGCTCTACTCTACCGCCTGCGCGGGATTGGCTCGGCGGCGGTACGGATGAGTCAGACTGAGCTGCATGCAGGCGGAAATATTACCGTGGGTTTGGGTGTGGGGTTGCGGAAATCAGATTTGTCTGACACTCATGAATGTTTGTGTGAACGTGTGGTTGAGAAAACGAAAACTTCACAAATTTTTGAAATTATTGGATATTTAATTTAAAAAAACTGCATTAATTTTACAAAAAACAGCGTTTAAGTGCGATATTTTCGAAAATGCTGTCAAATCAGAAACTAATAACCCTCAATTTAGACCCTGTAGTTTTTCTAATTATAAAAGATGTAAAGCAAATAAAGACCTGCTAACCTGGGCATCCTACGTCATAAAGGCCGTAATAAAGGCTGGAAACCGCCTTAAAGCGGTACGATTAAGACACAGAAGTTCGATATTTCGAACGAAGGGGTCGAAATGGGACAGAAACAGCGCAAGGATGCAGAGGTTAAAGGAACACCCCCAAATACAGCGGTGCAATCGGACAATTCCAAAGCACCGGAAAATGCGATAGGAGAGGTTATGGAACATTCACAAAAGAATGCGGAGCCTCGCACCGGTGCCCTGCGTATGGAGCCGCACGAACGCGAAGAGCAAATTCTGAAAATCGCTGCAGAACATTTCGCTCGCCGCGGCGTGCTCGGTGCCTCCATGAGCGCTATCGCCCGCGACGCAGGCATCACCCGCGCCCTGCTCTACCACTACTTCCCCGGCAAGGACTCCCTGGCGGCAGCCGTCACCCGACGCGAAGCCAATGCAGTCCTTGAGGCTCTCGGCGAGCACCACGAAAACCCCGAGGAGGCCCTGCGCAATGCACTGCGCACCTACTTCCTCGTTGTAGCCGGTGTCCCCACCCCCGGTGGGGAGGACTTCCCGAACAACCCCACCGACTACCTCGAATGGATGCTTGAACGCACCGGCATGCCGATTAATGACCGCACCCGCGTCATCCTCGGAGGTTGGTTGCAACTCGTCGACTACTTCGCCCTGCACGTCGTGCAGCTCAACCCCCGCGATCAGCGCACCGTTCGCTCCCGCGGGCTCGGGCTTGAAGAAGCCATCGACCTGTGCCTGGGTGCCGTTGACACCCTCACCGGCGGCTACTAGCCGCCTCAAGAGGTGACAGGTCTACACAGGACTTCCCGCTCCGATGTTTGGTTACGTGCTCCACGGCAAAGGCGACGTGGACATCCGGGCGGTTATTCCTCCACCACGCCGCTTGCGACGTGGTGGAATCCGGGAACACCACCCGGTTCGTGAGTAGGGAAACATAATGCCCCGTACCCCCTTCAATGAGGGTGCGGGGCATTGTGATGCTCAAGTTGAGGTTGAAGAAAATAGTTTTATTCTGAGGCTAAGCTTGAGGCTCGGGCTAAATGGAACGGCGCAGTCTAAATGGAGCGGCGTAGCGATAAGCCGCGAACCGTCGCGTAGAACCCCTGCGCCTGCAGCGCCGCACGCAGCGCCTCCACCGGATGCTCTACAACCTCGCCGCCGGATGCGCCCAATGTGGATGTGCTCACCGTGTGGGTGCCCAAAAGCTCCACATCGTTGACCTTCTCCACCGAAATCTTCTCCGCGCCACCGGTGGACACCAGGCGCGCCAGGGCGGGGGCCGCCGCCTCCAGAAGTACCGGGTCGGTGGTGAAAGCCAACAGGGTCTTCGCGCCACGCTCCACATAGAGCACCGGTGCGCCGTCCACCAGCACCACGCAGGCGCCCGCCTTGCGTGCCGGGCGGTGCTTTACGGTGCCCTCGCCCTCGTGCGCAAAGGAGGGAATCGCGGACCAGCTCAGCGCCGCACCGTACGGGTTCGCGGGGTCGGTCGCCGCCAACAGGGTCACTGTGAACGTGCCGTACACCCGCTCCGTATCGGTACGCTGCGGGGTGTAGGCACTCGCACCAAAACCCTGTGTCGCGCCAAAACCCTGTGGACTTGCGGGAACACTGAGGCTATCGGCGGTAGAACGCAGCAGGTCCACCGTCGCGGGGGCGGCAAACTGCGCCGCGCCCAAACCCTCAATAAAGTAGCCGCGACGCACCAGCGCACGATCCTCAGCCGCCGAATAAATCCGGTACAGCTGCGAGAACCCGCCGGCAGAATCCTCCACCTGCAGGCACCCGCGAGTCAGTACACCGTAGCGGTCCAGCAGCAGGTCGGCGCGTGCGAGCGCCGTAACCGTCGCCTCCACCGGCTCCTGCAGCAGTGTGTCCACGCGTGAGAAGCGACCGCTATCCTGCGGGGCAACGGCGGGAGCGGCGCCATGGAACCCGCCGCGCAGGGAACGCAGACCGCGCCCGGTGGCAGCGCCGTATCCGCCCGCCAAGCCGTTACCCATGGAGGCGCGTGCCGCCGCAATACGGCCCGCACCACGGCGACCCACCCGCGACAGACGCGCAGGGGCTGCCGGAGTCGGATGCGCACTGCGGACGCCCGCAAGCATCGCCCGAACCGGCGCGAAACTATCGTTCGTCACCGCACCAGCCCACACCAGGCGCCACAGCGCTGCCGAAACCTCCGCCGCATCCGGGAAAGTCACCACCTGACCGGCAGGTGCCGCAGCGCTCATCAGTTGCGCCACCCGCTCACGTAGCGCCGGCACGAACAGGCCGCCATGAGCCAGCGCCTCATAGATGGCGTGCTCGAGCGTGCCCGGAGCCTGCAGCGCCTCCCAAAGCTCGGGGTTCTCCGCGCGTAACAGCTGCTCCGGGTAGTCCTCGCCCATGGTCAGCTCACCCAGAGTCAGCGAGGAACTCTCGCTCAAATGCAGGCGAATCCAGCCGTCAGACTTCTGCGCGCTACCGCCGCCGAGCTGACCGGCGCCGGTGAAGAACACCCTGCCGCTTGCCATCAGCTCGTCCAGCATGTGCGGCTGGTAGCCGGGCACACGCGCCGGGAGGATCAGCGTCTCCAGCGCGGAAGCCGGTACGCGCACACCCGCCAGCTGGTCGATGGCGGTGAGCAGATCCTCCGTGGCGGAGGCGGAATCTTGAGCCGCGCTATCAGCACTGTTTTCAGCGGCAGGGCTGAGGGGTGCCACCCTCTCGCCTACCACCGTGGCGGCACGGCGGGAGGGCATGAACGCACCGTAGGCGCTCGCCTCCGGAAGGGTCTGTGCAACCCGCACGGATAAAGAACGAACGTTCTGCCACGAGGGTAGGAATACACCATAGACCTGCGCCGATACCGGCTCAATCTCCTCACGCAACGCCGCCAGAGAACGGGCACGAATCGTGCGCAAAACCTGCGCATCCACCCACTCAACACCGGCAGACCCCAAGGCACGCAACACCTCGGGCAGGAACTCGCCGGAGCTCAGGCGGCGCTGCTGCTGAAGACGCTGCAACACCGGAGTCAGCACGCCCACGCCCACCGGGGTCAGGCGCGAAAAATGCTCCGCCGCCTGCTGCGCCGTAAAGGGAATGTGGGTGCGCGCATATCGAGAGACCAGATCCTCTAAAGGCTCCGCGACCGGCTCCAAAAGGGCAGTAGGAAGCGCCGCGGCGGGCATAATGCCCAGCCCATCGCGCAGACGCGCGGCATCCTCAACCACCGCATAGTACAGCTGCGGCTCGGCGGAACCGTCGGCAGCTCCCATGAACGAGAACGCGCGGCGCGAGCGCACCAGCTCTTCCGCCAGGGCACGCGCCTGATCCGTGCTGGCGTGCGCGCCGTACTCTTCGCCGTAGTTTTCAGAGTCCTCGGACTCGCCGAAATCTTGAGAACCTTGTGCCGCAGATTGAGCCCGCGGGTTGTCAGCCTGCAAGCGCAGACTCAACTCCCGCGCGCTCAACGGACCCAGCTGACGCAAAAGATCCGCCACGCCCTCCACGCCGCAGGCGCGGTAACGCTCATCCGTGCGCTGCAGACGCTGCTGAGTCTGCACCAGAACCGCCGGATCCAGCAGGTCGCGCAGACCGCTCGAACCCAGCAACTCAGCCAGTAGAGCCGGGTCCAGCGACAGCGCGGCGGCGCGACGTTCGGCGGCGGGTGCATCGCCGTCGTAGAGGTGCTCGGCAACGTACTCAAAGAGCAGGGTTCGTGCAAAAGGCGAAGGGTCGTTCGTCTCAACCTCCAGCATGGATACCGCCCGAGACTGCAACGAACGGTGCACCTGAACCAGCGCCGGAACATCGTACACATCCTGCAGACACTCGCGTGCCGTCTCCAAAAGCACCGGAAAATCAGGGTACTTACGCGCCACATCCAACAGCTGCGCCGCACGCTGACGCTGTTGCCACAGCGGGGTGCGCTTACCCGGATCACGGCGCGGCAACAGCAGGGCACGCGCCGCATTCTCACGGAACCGAGACGCAAAAAGCGCCGAATCGCCTACGCGTTCGGTGACAATCGCCTCCAGCTCGTCCGGGTCGAAAAGGAACAGATCAGCGCCGGGCGGCACATCCTCCATAGCGGGCAGACGCAGAATCAAGCCGTCATCACTCGCCATGACGGAAGCGTCCACCCCGTACCGCTCCTCAATGCGGGCGCGTACCGCCAGCGCCCAGGGTGCGTGCACCCCGTAGCCGAGCGGCGAGTGCAGGACCACGCGCCAATCGCCCAGTTCGTCGCGGTGCCGCTCTACAATCATGCGGGTATCGGAGGGGACCGCCCCGGTGGATTCGCGCTGCTCACGCAGGTAGGCGAGCAGGTTATCGACTGCCCAGGTGTCCAGTCCGAGCTGTTCGAGTTGCTGGCGGGCGGCGGCGCTATCGGTGGCGTCCAGGCTGGAGAGGGCGCGCGTGAACGTACCCGTCTGCACGCCCAGGGCGTAGGGGCGGCCCATGCGGTCGCCGTGCCAGAAGGGCAGGCGTGCGGGCTGACCGGGTGCGGGGGAGACCCGCACCGCGTCATGCGTAATTTCTTCGATGCGCCAACTGCTCGCGCCGAGGGTGATGACCTCGCCAGCACGGGATTCGTACACCATTTCCTCGTCGAGCTCACCCACGCGCTTAGGGCCGCGCTCCTCATTGCCGCTGACCAGGTAGACGGGGAAGAGCCCGCGGTCGGGAATCGTGCCGCCGCTGGTGACGGCGAGGCGCTGCGCACCCGGGCGGCCCTCAATACTGCCGGAGGGGGCTTCCTCGGTGGGGGTGCGGTCCCAGATGATGCGCGGGCGCAGTTCGGCGAATTCGTCGGAGGGGTAGCGTCCGGCGAGCATTTCGAGTACGGAGTCGAAGAGGGCGCGCGGCAGTTCGGCGTAGGGCGCGCTGCGGCGTAGCGCCTCGTACCAGGAGTCCACGCTGATGGGGCCCAACGCACAGGCGGCGACGGTCTGCTGCGCGAGTACGTCCAGGGGGTTGGTGGGGATGGCAAGCGGCTCGAGGGTTCCACTGCGCATTCCGGCGAGGGTGACGGTTGCGCCGAGCAGGTCGCCGCGGTGCTTGGGGTAGAAGAATCCGCGCGAAATTTCGCCCACGCGGTGTCCGGCGCGGCCCACGCGCTGCAGTGCGGAGGCAACCGATGGAGGTGCGGCCACCTGGATTACGAGGTCCACGTGGCCCATGTCGATGCCCAGCTCCAGGGAGCTGGTGGCGACCACGCAGCGTAGGGTTCCGCCCTTGAGCGCTTCCTCGATGAGGGTGCGCTGTTCCTTGGATACGGAGCCGTGGTGCGCGCGGGCGAGCGGTGGCACCTCGGCGATGTCGCAGATGCCCGCCGCGTAGTCTTCGGGGCTGATGCCCTGCTTTGCGAGCACGCGGTGTAGGTGAATATCGTTGAGTGCCGCGGTGAGCTTTTCCGCTAGTCCACGCGAGTTAACGAAAACAATCGTAGAACGGTTGTTCTCAATATGGTCGACGATGCGCTCCTGTACGCGCGGCCAGATGGAAGTCTCGGGACGCTCGCTATCGGCAGTTTCACGGAGTGATTCTTCCGGGATGGTGAGCGTATTTTTGGGCGCGGCGTTATTGCCCTGTCGCGCCGGGTTTGCCTGTCCGGTTTCTTGTCCGGTTTCTTGACCAGTTTCCTGCCCGGGGAATACGCCAATGGCATCTTCCAGCGTGTAGGGCGCGCTTGCCGGGGTATTCGCTGCGCTGGGGGCAGGCTGTGCCGCGCCCTGCGCCGAGCCGGCAGAAGTTGAGCCCCCGCCGCCCGGCACCTCCGAGGGCGCATATTCTGATGGGGCGTAGAGCCCCTGCCCGTAGTCGTTGGCGCCTCCGAGCGCCGCCATATTGGGTACGGGCACGCTCAGACGCAGGTCCCATTCTTTGGCAACCGGGCGGCTCATGATGGTCACCGGCTGAATGCCACCGAGGAACCGGGCGACCGCCTCCGGGTTTTCGACGGTTGCGGAGAGACCAATGCGCTGTGCGGGCTTTTCAAGGAGCGCATCGAGGCGTTCGAGGGATACTGCCAGGTGCGCGCCGCGTTTGGTGGCGGCAAGGTTGTGAATCTCATCCACGATCACGGTGGTCACGCCGGCGAGGGTGTTGCGGGCGGCGCTGGTGAGCATGAGGTAGAGGGATTCAGGGGTGGTGATGAGAATGTCGGGTGGGTTGCTGATGAGTTGGCGGCGTTCGCGTGCGGGGGTGTCGCCGCTGCGCACGCCCACGGTGATGCTCGGCTCGCCAGTGTCGTTGCCGCTCAGGCGGGTGATTCCGGCGAGGGGCGCGCGTAGGTTGCGTTCGACGTCCGCACCGAGTGCTTTGAGGGGTGAGATGTAGAGGATGCGCGTGCCGCCTGCAGTTCCGGCTTCGTGTTCGCGGTGTAGGGCATCGAGTGCCCAGAGGAATGCGGCGAGGGTTTTGCCGGAGCCTGTGGGGGCGATGATGAGGGTGTTGTTGCCGTTGCGGATGTTCTCCCAGGCGCCTTCTTGGGCGGCGGTGGGTGCGCTGAAGGTGGCGCGGAACCAGTCGCGTACGGGGGCGGAGAAGTGGGAGAGTGCGTCGGTCATGTATCTATTATGGCGGGGTTTATGGTGTGCGCCTCTTGAATTGTTGGGGGCTGGGGGAGGAAGATGTGCTTGACAGGTTCCTAACAAGCCCGTAATGTTTTACTTGTAAAGTAATTGACTGAGAGAACAACACAAAGGAGCACCACCATGACCCGCCTGAACGACGAACAGCTCATCAACCTCTTCCACGAGCCGCGCACCGTCTCCTCCTTCACCGAGGAGCCCGTCACTGACGAGCAGCTGCGCCGCATCCAGGAACTGACCTTCTACGGCCCCACCGCCTTCAACAGCCAGCCCCTGCGCATCACCTGGGTCAAGAGCCCCGAGGCACGCGAGCGCCTCGTCGCACACCTGGCAGACGGCAACAAGGCTAAGACTCAGGCGGCACCGGTCACCGCGATTCTCTCCGCAGACGCAAACTGGGTAGAGCATGCTGACACCTTCAACCCCAACGCTGCCGGCTTCATCAAGGGCTTCTACCCCTCCGAGGAGCTTGCTACCCCCGCCGCTGAGCTGAGCGCTCACCTGCAGGCAGGCTACTTCATCACCGCGATCCGTGCACTCGGCCTGGATGCCGGCCCCATGACCGGCGCAGACTTCGCCGGCATCAAGAAGGAATTCTTCGCGGACAACGCAGAAATCCCCTTCCTGGTCGTCAACCTCGGTCACGGCGAGGCGCCCGCATACCCGCGCGGTGCACGCTTCAGCCACGATGAGGTTGCCCGCTCCCTCTAAGAGTGCGCGGCTACCGCATAGCTAAAGCTAAACCCTAGGTTTATAGACAGTTCAAGGGCGGTTCCCCATCGAGGGGAACCGCCCTTGAACTATATGCGAACTATATGCGCACACAACGTGCCAGAGATGTTGTCACATCTGCAACGGGCGCGTTAGCGGGCACCAAATTGACCCACCGACAGCTGCGGAACAGACGAGGAACATGCGGTCGTATCCAGCGGAACAATCACGCCACCGGAACCGGAGGGAAGACCCACCAGGAAGCCCTGAACCGGGCGGCTACCGCAATCGTCACCGAAGCGTGCCGGGTACACCGAACGCAGTACCGCGGTGGTGCTATCGCCGGGGTTGAGGGTCACTCCCGCAGGGTTCATGTACTCAGCAGAGGCGGATGCCTCACGGCCGACCCAGGTTCCCGAGGGGCCCGCATGGACCACGCGCGGGTAGCCGCGCAGGGTGCAGGGGGAGTTCGAGGAGTTCTGGAAGTACAGGGTGTAGTTTCGGGCGCCGGGGGAGCCTTCTCCAATGGCAACCGAAACGTTCAGGTCGTCCAGATCGCACTGGGTCGGTCCCTCAGCAGCGTTATTGTTGGAGGAGTTAGAGGACTTCTCCGAAGAGCTCGAAGAATTCGAGGAGTTGGAAGAATTCGACGAGTTCGAGGAACCGGAGGAGTTCGAAGAGTTGCCCGAAGAGCGAGAACCCGACTGCGAAGACGAGTCTGAGCTCTTCTGGGAATCCTGCTGAGAATCAGAGTCGTCCGACTTGTTCTGCTCGGAACCCTCGTGGGAGGACTCAGAGGAATGAGAGTCAGAGCTCTGCTTCGACTCGTGAGTCTCGGTGTGGGAGGAAGACTCGTGGTGTTCCGCGTCGGGGGAGTTCACCACGGTAATGGAGCCCGGGCTCACCGAAGGGGTAGCCCCGTCGGAGGCTACTCGAATCGTGCCGGGCTTGACCGAAGCTGATGCGCTCGGATTTGCCGAGGTACCTTCAGCTTCCTGACCGGCCTGGGACGCGCCGCATCCACTGAGCGCTAGCACGCAACAGAGGAGGGTGGTTGATGCGAGTACCTGAGCCGATTTAAACATGATTACATCGCCGCCTGCATTTGGATTTCTGCTCCGTCCATACCGGGGGCGTACTCGACCTGGCAGCACAGGCGAGAGTACTCGTTGGCGACATCGTCGACCATGTCGAGCAGGTCCTGCTCAGCTTCGGTGCGCTCACCGGAAGCCTCGAAGTGCTCGGGGTCGATGAAGCCGTGGCAGGTAGCGCAGGATGCGTTACCACCGCAGGTTGCGAGGACCGGCACGCCGTTAGCCTGGAGGGTTTCCAGGAGGGTGTGGTGGTCTTCCCACTGAATGTCGTAGTTTACGCCTGCTTCGTCAGTGACCTTAATCGTTACGCCCATGCGTTCTCCTTCTTCTGTAGTGATGCGTTTCTATTGTAGAGGTAGGGGCTGTTATTCACCGTACTTTGTGGCGCATCCCCAACCCTACCGTCACGCATATCACGGGAACGCATATTAATTTTTATGCTGAATAGCATGTCTGTATTGCCCCCAGTCTACCCCGTATTGCCCTGACAACGCGGGATATAGGCGCATATGAATACTGCCCCCAGATGCAAAGACATGCTGGGGGCAGTATAAAGAACCGGCACGCGGGCGCGCTTCAACGGCTATGCTTCAACTGTGACGAAGAGCTACTCGGATTCCTTCTCCGCCGTCTTCTCCGCGCTCTTCTCGGCGTCCTGCTTTTCTACGCTGTGGTCATCAGTATTCTGGACGCTTCGTCCCGGACCGCGCACAATACCTCGCACGCTATCACGCGGGTCGGCGTAGCGCAGGTCGATACCGAAGGTATTGCGGATCTGGCGTGCCGAGTTCAGGTGCCAACGCTGCGAATCCGAGGGAGTCACCGAGGTGACCGCCTTCTGCCCCGGAGCCAGCTTCTCGTGGCGGATATCGTAGTGCTTACCACCCATGGTGATGGTGAAGCCGTGCTCCTGCAGTAGCTGCACGAACGCATCCACATCGTGCGGAATCTTGCGGCCGCGCTGCCTCTTCGTACCGCTCATCCTCGGCTGCGATTCGAAGGGGTTACGGCTGGGCGCGGTGCCGCGGCTAATACGAATCACCTGCTGGTCGGAGTGCGAGAACTCCACCTGGTAGCCGTTGAGCGAGTACACGGTGCGGCTACTGCCGGGAATCGGGCGGCGGTCCTCGGCCTCATCCAGGATGCGGGCAATGTACTCGCCGGTCAGTCCGAGCGATTTGAGCTGAGCCTGAGCCTCGGGGGAGAGCTGGTAGCCTCCGGCGAGAGCCTGCAGCGGGCGTAGCGCGAGCACCTCGGCGGTCAGGGGGTTGAGCACCACCTGGTAGCCTTCCTCTTCATGCGTGTAGAGGGTGACTTCTCGGCCGTAGCGGTTCTCTTGCGCGCTTTCTTGAACCACCGTGCTTGCGGGCGATTCGATGATGTCCAGCAGTAGCTCGTAGGTGAGGCTGTGGCGCATCATATAGTCCATCACGCCCGGGAGCACGCCGTAGATACGGCGGCGCGGCGGCACCTCGCCGTAGAATTCCTTCTCGATGCGCGCGGCAATACGCTGGTTCTCCAGCGGCACCTCGGTCAGCGGAATGAGGCGCTGGTTGGAGGGGCGAATCTTGGCGCGTGCGGCGGCGGGCTTGGGCGCCTGACGGTATGCGTCCACGAGTGCCTGCTGTTGCTCTACGAATTCCTGGGCGATGAGCGGCAACAGGGTGAAGTAGAGCTCTGCCGCTTCGGGCTTGAGCGCGCCGTTCTCATCGAGTAGGGACGCGCCGTCCTTGGAGAGCAAATCCCACGGCTTATCGTTTGCGGTGCTTTCTTCTGAGCCCTGGTTGTCCCGGTAGCTATAGGTTGCGAGGGAAGCAAGCTCCTGCAGGCGAACGTACACCTCAAGAGGAACGGTAATCTGCTTAGCGGACATTATTTCTCCTCCTCGGTGGTGTCTGCCCGAGCTGCTTTATCTTCTGCCTGCTTTGCCAGGGTGTTGCTGAGCTCTTCCAGCTGCACCTTGCGCAGGGTTTCTGCGTGCAGGTTGTGGAAGTCCGCTGTCTTCGCCAGAGCCATAACGGTCCGCTCATCGGGCGAGATTGCGATTTCCAGGCCCTGCGCCGCGTAGATGCGGGTCCAGCCTTCAGCCATACGCACGCTCTCGGGGCTGCTCAGCGTCTGGAGCATCAGATCGAAAACGAACGGCGGGTTCTTCTTCAAGAAGGTGCGGGCGCGCTCGCTGAACTCAAGTTCCAGGGCGTTGAGCGAGGTGTATTCGCCCTGAGCCAGGGAGGTTTGCGCCGCCTCGTTGTAGTCGGCGTCGTATTCGTCGATGACGGTAATGACTTCTGCGGAGGCGGTGTTCACGTCAACCCGGTAGTCGTCGTGGGTGAAGCGAATGGTCCAGTCGTTGATGCGTTCTGCTTTACCTTCGCGCAGGATGGCGCGCACGAGCTCTTCGCTGATGTTTTCGCGTTCAAGGCGGGCACGCAGGCTCGGACGCAGGCGGTAGGGGTAGGGGCGTTCGCGGTCCTCAGCGGTAATGGCGCGAGGTGCTGCGGCGACCGGCTCTGCGGCGGGAGCGCTCGGGGTAGGCGCGGCAGGCTTCGGCGCACCTGGTTTCGGCGCGGCAGGCTTCGGGACCGTAGCTATCGGTGCAGCGTGGCTGAGCACGGGCAACTCTTCAGCAGATACCTGTTCGGTACCCGCTACCGACTGCGCGGCTTCCGGGGCGGCGGCTTCGGCCGCCTGCTGGCGGGCGCGCAGACCCTCCAGGTACTCTTCGATGCGCGGCGGTCGGTAGGTGAGCGTGGACTTGCGGAACATACCGGGGGAGGGGGCACCGGGAGTCGGTGCGGCAGGCTTCGGCACTGCAGACGTAGGAGTTGCGGGTTTGGGCGCAGCTGGCTTCGGTACAGTGGGCTCGGGTGCCGCTGCTACAGACGTTGCAGCGGTAATCGTTGCCGGGCTCGGCACCGGTGCGGTCTTTTCTGCGGGTGCTTCTTCCGGCACGCTGGGAACCGGGCTGGGGGCTTGCGCTGCGCGGGCCGCAAAGAGCGCGGGGGAAGGCGCAGGCTTCGGGGCTGCAGGCTTGGGCGCAACAGAAGCGCTAACTTCAGCATCCTCAATTACTGCAGATTCTGTGGGGTTAGGTTCAACCTCAACATCAGCCGTAGAGTCTGCGGTAACTTTGGTTGTCTGCTCCTCATCGCTGAGCTCATCGTCGCCACGACGCAGAGCGGCAACGAGTTCCTGCCGGGAGGTATAGGGAATGATTTCCTCGGGAGAGTCGATATATCGGGGGAAGTTCTCGTAGAGAATCTTCGCCGCGGCTTCAAAGAGCTTCTCCGTGGTGGCGTTGGCGGCGGGTGCGCAGGGGCAGAGTAGTTCCTGGTGTTGCGCGTCATAGAGGGACCAGTGGGCGCATCGTTCGGTGGGCGGGAAGTAATCGAGTGTTCCCAGATCGGCTATATCGATGAGTGCACCTATCAGGGACTGCGGAATGGATAGCTGTGCCATAGTGCTCCTTCGCGTTGTCTGCTCTCCAACCTATGCGTGGAGGGTCTTCTTTCCATCCTATGCGTTTTTTGGCGGGTGTGCCCCGGGGCACGTCATCTGGGCGCGTAAATCTGTGGATTCACAGGTTGAAACGCACTTTTGCAACAGCTGTTGGGTGCGGATGAGGCGGTTGAAGCGTCTTTGCTACACCTCTATACAGGCGTCTCCTATATGGGCATCTCCATGCACTGTGGCTTCTGCGCGCCGCGCCGCCTGTCGTGAGCGCGGTGGTTTGCGTTGTATCCGGCGCTTGCGGCGAGGTACTTTCGGCGGGGCACTTTCCGGGCGTATTTCTGGAGACACAAAAAATCCCCGGTTCCGAAGAACCGGGGATCGTTGGTGCGCCCGAAGGGATTCGAACCCCCAACCTTCTGATCCGTAGTCAGATGCTCTATCCGTTGAGCTACAGGCGCATGTTCCTCGCTTCGGATTTCTTCAACCCGTCGCGGCAACAGGTACTACTATACGGATGTCCTCGAGGGTGTGCAAGCCGAAAAACTCGAAATCTGCCCAAAATTCCCTCCGAAGAAGCCGGAAATACCCCGTTTTACCGCGGAATTCCGGGGTTTTTGTGGTCACAAAATTTTTTCAAAATATTTTTATTGCGCACCAAAACCTACCCCGAAGGCACCCAAAAATACCCCTCTGCACCCTTCAGAAACATCCAGAAGTCCCTCAAAAAATCTTTTCGCCCCAAAAGAATGTGATGCGCAGAACGTAAGAAATAGCGTCATAGAGGGGTGTTCGGGTCATTAATGCGTTATTCTGTAAGCATCACGAGGAAGTGGAGACTGTCCAAGCGTGCATATTCACATTTGTTTGCACGCTTGTAGTGTTTAACTGCTTCTTTGTTACCGCAGACCTAACCGGATCAACGTAGTATCCGGGCCACCGAATGAAGGGGAAAACGTCAATGGCTGACACCTCAACTCGTACTCTCTCTGCTGAGCTCGAAAAGGAGCTGCAGAGCGCACCCACTACCCACCAGGGCCTTCTGGATTGGGTTCGCGAAGTTGCGGCCCTGACCCAGCCCGCACACATCTACTGGGTCGACGGTACCCAGGAAGAATACGACCGCCTGGCACAGGAACTGGTCGACGCTGGCACCTTTGTTCGCCTCAGCGATCACGAATTCCCGAACTCTTACGCAGCTTTCTCCGATCCCGATGACGTGGCACGTGTCGAGGAGCGCACCTTCATCTGCTCCGAGACCGAAGAAGGTGCAGGCCCGACCAACAACTGGCGCGACCCCGTCGAAATGAAGCAGACCCTCTCCGGTCTGTTCGAGGGCTCCATGCGCGGCCGCACCATGTACGTCATTCCCTTCGTCATGGGCTCCCTGAAGGCTAAGAACCCCAAGATCGCTGTTGAGCTGAGCGACTCCGCATACGTTGTCTGCTCCATGCGTATCATGGCAACCATTGGTAAGGACGTTCTTGCCAAGCTGAACGAGACCAACGGCTTCTTCGTCAAGGCTCTGCACTCTGTCGGTGCACCCCTGGAGCCCGGTCAGGAAGACGTTCCCTGGCCCTGCAACCCCGAGAAGTACATCGTCCAGTTCCCCGAGACCCGCGAGATTTGGTCCTTCGGTTCCGGCTACGGCGGTAACGCACTGCTCGGCAAGAAGT
Organism: Rothia sp. HMSC066G02; assembly: GCF_001813145.1. Taxonomy (NCBI): domain Bacteria; kingdom Bacillati; phylum Actinomycetota; class Actinomycetes; order Micrococcales; family Micrococcaceae; genus Rothia; species Rothia sp. HMSC066G02. The sequence continues at coordinate 276,554 of NZ_KV811586.1, forward strand.
GCTACGCACTGCGTATCGCATCCGTTATCGGTCGCGACGAGGGCTGGATGGCAGAGCACATGCTCATCCTGAAGATGACCAACCCCGAGGGCAAGGTTCGCTACATCTCCGCAGCGTTCCCTTCCGCATGTGGCAAGACCAACTTCGCAATGATGGAACCCACCATTGACGGCTGGAAGGCTGAGATGGTCGGCGACGACATCGCATGGATTGAGTTCGACGAGAACCACCAGGCACGCGTGGTCAACCCCGAGGCTGGCCTGTTCGGCGTGGCACCGGGTACCGGTTACTCCACCAACCCGAACGCTATGAAGGCTATCGCCAAGGGCAACACCATCTTCACCAACGTTGCACTGACCGACGACGGCTCCGTCTGGTGGGAGGGCAAGACCGACGAGGCTCCCGCTCACCTGATTGACTGGACCGGCAAGGACTGGACCCCCGAGTCCGGCCGCCCGGCAGCTCACCCGAACTCCCGCTTCTGCACCCCCGCATCCCAGGTCGACATGCTCGCTCCCGAGTACTACGACCCCGAGGGTGTGCCGCTGAGCGCTATCGTTCTGGGTGGTCGCCGCAAGACCACCGTTCCGCTGGTTTCTGAGTCTGAGAGCTGGGAGCAGGGCGTGTTCCGCGCTGTCACCCTGTCCTCCGAGACCACCGCGGCTGCTAAGGGCGCTGTCGGCGTGATTCGCCGCGACCCGATGGCTATGCTGCCCTTCATCGGTTACAACGCTGGTGACTACTTCAAGCACTGGATTGACCTGGGCAAGAAGCACGGCGCTGAGAACATGCCGAAGGTCTACTACGTCAACTGGTTCCGCCGCACCCCCGATGGCGGCTTCGCATGGCCCGGCTTCGGCGAGAACTCTCGCGTTGTGAAGTGGATCTTCGACCGCCTGGACGGCAAGGCAGGCGGCCAGGAGACCTTCCTGGGCACCGTTCCCACCAAGGAAGACCTGGACCTGACCGGTCTGGAAATCTCCGAGGACGAGCTGAAGGCTGCTCTGGCTGTCTCGAAGGATGAGTGGGCTGCTGAGCTGCCCGGCATCGACGAGTGGCTGGCTAAGTTTGGCGACAAGCTGCCCGCCGAGGTTCGCGAGCAGCGCGACGCTCTGGCAAAGGCTCTGGAGGACTAAGACACTCCGGCTAATACCAAAGGTTTAGCGCCTTGAAGGGGCGGAATCTCCCGGTGAGATTCCGCTCCTTCCTTCTGTCTGTGGGGAAAATTTAAACCCCTATCAGATGGGGAATAATGGGTTTTCGCGCAAAGGTGCGAGTGTAAGGCTATGCAATCCACCTGCTCTTGAGAAATACTCTAAAGACATTGGGAGGGCTACGAGAGCATGATTATGGCTGGTCCTGATTTCTTGCCCTCTTGCTACCCCTATACAATGCCAATGTAAGATTTTGAGCGCTCTGAGCCTATGTCTTGGGCCTATGTCTGAGACTAGGCAGGTTTAGAGCAATAGTTGCCGCCTCCGTGAAGGTGCGGCAGCACGAGAAGGATAGAAGGAGTATCCATGCGTTTGACAGCATTTTCGGATGTCTCGCTCCGCGTTCTGATGCTCCTGTCTGCTCTGGAGCCCGGTCAGAAGCTTTCCACTCAGAAGATTGCTGAGGGAGTGGACACCCCCTACAACCACGTGGCGAAGGCTGTGGCTTTCCTCGTGAACATGGGTTACCTGGACTCGACTCGCGGTCGTTCCGGTGGCGTTATGCTTTCGGATGCGGGTCGTTCTGCGACCGTCGGCACTATTCTTCGCGCTACTGAGGGTGATATTCCCATGATTGAGTGCGAGGATGAGAACGGCCACTGCCCGCTGGATAAGTTCTGCCGCCTGCGCAATGTGCTGGCGAGGGCTCGCGAGGCGTTCTATGCTTCGGTTGATTCGGTGGTCATTAGCGAGCTGACTGCCGGTGCGCGCCCCGTTGGTCCGGTGTTTGTTGAGCTGGGCTTTGCGCCTCCGGAGAATGCGTTGCCTGCGCTCTAGGCTGGCACGCTGCAAGAAATATGTGATACCTGTGGAGCTTTCCGATGGGAGGCTCCATAGAGTTTTTAAGACGAAGTTTAGGGCGTTTCTGCGGTTGATGCGGGGGCTGCTGGGCGGTTCACGCGGGGGTCTCTCGGCTTTCTTGTAGGGGTTTCTTGCAGGGTTTTCGAGGGGAGTGGGGAGTATTTTGCCGCTGCCTGCGTGACTGCTGGAACCTGTGTGATTCCTGAATTTGTGCAGGAAATGCAGAAAATTGCAAACTTGCTTTTCAAATGCAGAAAATGTGACCATATTCATTTTTGCACTACACTGCATACTTTCCCTAGTAAATATATTTTCGGTCCAGAATTTTTATGCATACTTCGGGGCTAGTCACCCGGCGAACTCAAAAGCAGTGCTGAAAATATATAGTGTGACGCTCGGCTCTCTCTTTGAGTCAGGGTGAACCATAAGTAGCATCTGCAGCACCAAATAACCCCCGGGGCATGACCTGCACTCAGCGCAAACACCCCGCAAAATGCTACGGTAAGGGTGCTTTGTAAACACTCTGTCACCAACTGAGCTGTCCGAGTGAACGCCCCCGCATCACCCACATTAAGGGCGTCACCACAACGACCGAGGTGACCGCACAGGAAGAAGGCATGACATGCTCTCTGAGAAGTCCCGCCCCATTATTGAGGCAACGCTGCCCATCATTGCCGAGCGCATCAACGACATCACCCCCGACTTCTACCGTCGAATGTTCGCCGCTCGCCCCGACCTGATGGACGGCATGTTCTCCCGCTCCTCCCAGCTCGAAGGTACCCAGCCCAAGGCGCTGGCAGGCTCCATCGCCGTGTTCGCCTCCTACATCGTTCAGAACCCGAACTCCTACCCCGACGAGGTCCTCTCCCGCGTTGCACACAAGCACGCATCCCTGGGCCTGAAGGAAGAAGAGTACCCCACCGTCTACAAGTACCTCTTCGAGGCAATCGCCGCTAACCTGGGCGACCTGGCTACCCCCGAAATCGTTGAGGCATGGACCGAGGTCTACTGGCTCATGGGCAACGCCCTCATCAAGCTGGAGAAGGGCCTGTACGCTTCCCAGGCAAACGACGTCATGTTCGCACCCTTCAAGCTCGTTGAGCGCAAGGAGACCGGCGAAAACGTCGTCGTGCTGACCTTCGAGCCCGCCGACGAGACCCCCATGACCGAGTCCAAGGGCGGCCAGTACATCTCCATCATCGTTCCCGCACGCGACGGTCTGCGCCAGGCACGCCAGTACACCCTGCTGCCCAGCGAAAAGAACCAGCGCCGCATCGGTGTGAAGCTCGACCCCAACGGCGAGATGACCTCCATCCTGCACGAGCTGGAAGTCGGCGCAGTCGTCGAGATCTCCAACCCCTACGGTGACCTGACCCTGGAAGGCTTCGGCGACCCCGAGGCACCCCTGTACCTCTTCTCCGCAGGTATCGGCACCACCCCCATGCTCAGCTTCCTCTCCGAGCTGGTTGAGAAGGGCTCGACCCGCCCCGTGACCGTGGTCCACGCAGATCGCCGCCTGGACACCTGGCCCCTGCGCGAAGAGCTCACCGAGCTCGTCGGCAAGCTGCCCAACGCACGCCTCGTCTCCTTCATCGAAGGTGAGGGCGGCGACTACACCGGCCGCGTCGATGTCTCCAAGCTGGACGTTCCCTCCAACGCTAACGTTTACCTCTGTGGCCCGCTGCCCTTCATGCAGGGCGTACGCTCCGCACTGGTGGAGGCAGGCGTTCCCGGCAAGAACATCAACTACGAGATCTTCGGCCCCGACCAGTGGATGCTCCACGACCAGGCACGCGAGGCGTAAAAACCCCGTAAACCGGTTCGTCCGCTAGGTTTCTTAAACCCGGCTAGGTTCTTCCTCTTAGGCAGAAGAACCTAGCCGGGTTTTTAGAACTCAAAATAAAAATCCCGCCCCGCAGACGAATCTGCGAGGCGGGATTTTTAGTAGCTAGCTAGTGCTTAGCCCTGGCGAACCAGAGCCAGAACCTCGTCGCGGACGCGCTCCATAGTCGCAACATCCGGTGCCTCAAGGTTCAGGCGCAGGAAAGGCTCGGTGTTCGAAGGACGCAGGTTAACCCACCAGCCCTCTTCAGTGTTGGTGAAGGTGGTGCCGTCGGAGTCCTCAACAACCACGGGAGCGTCAGCGTAGTGTGCACGCACGCGGTCCACAGCGGCAGCCTTGTCTTCGATCTCGGAGTTGATCTCGCCGGAAGCAACGTACGGGGAGTACTTCGCGCTGATCTCGGAGAGGGGCTCCTCGCCGCCACCCAGAGCAGCCAGCACGTGCATTGCAGCGAGCATGCCGGTGTCTGCGTTGAAGAAGTCCTTGAAGTAGTAGTGAGCGGAGTGCTCGCCACCGAAAACGCCATTCTCCTCAGCCATAACAGCCTTGATGAAGGAGTGGCCCACGCGGGTCTTCACTGCGCGGCCGCCCAGCTTCTCAACCAGCTCAGGAACAGCCTTCGAGGTAATCAGGTTGTAGATGATGACGGGCTCTTCGTTACCCTCAGCCTTTGCACGAGCAATCTCGCGCTCAGCAACCAGAGCGGTCACAGCCGAAGGAGTGACGGGCTCACCCTTCTCATCGATGACGAAGCAGCGGTCAGCGTCGCCGTCGAATGCCAGACCAATGTCAGCACCGTGCTCAACAACAGCCTTCTGCAGGTCAACCAGGTTAGCCGGCTCCAGCGGGTTAGCCGGGTGGTTCGGGAAGGTACCGTCCAGCTCGAAGTACAGGGGAACGATTTCCAGGGGCAGTCCCGGCAGGATGGTGTCGCCCAGAACAGCGGGAGTGGTCATACCACCCATGCCGTTACCAGCGTCAACAACAACCTTCAGGGGGCGGATGGAAGACAGGTCAACCAGCTTGCGCAGGTACTCTGCGTAAGGCTTGAGGATGTCCTTCTCAGAAACGGTGCCGACCTTCTCCACAGAAGGAATCTCGCCCGCATCCAGGTACTTCTGAGCCAGGTCGCGAATATCGAACAGGCCGGACTCGGAAGACAGAGGAACAGCGCCTGCCTTAGCCATCTTCATGCCGTTGTACTCTGCGGGGTTGTGGCTAGCGGTGAAGGTAACACCGGCAGCGTTCTCAACGCCACATGCGAAGTACAGAACGTCAGTGGAGATCAGGCCGATCTTCTCAACATTTGCACCGCGAGCGGTTGCACCCTGGGCGAATGCATCCATGAATTCGGGGGAGGAGGGGCGCATGTCGCCACCGACCAGAATGGTCTGGCCCTCCAGGCCCAGAACGTCTACGAAAGCCGCACCAGTAGCGCGAACAGTCTCTGCGGTAATGGTCTCGCCGACGATGCCACGCACGTCGTACGCTTTGAATGAGTCATGTAGATTAATAGTAGTCACGCCTTTTATTTTAGCGGTAAAGAAGTGCAACTAGCCTCTATAATGGGCAGGTAAAACCTTATAAATTCCGCTGAATGTATGGGTTTTTTATCACTTCACTTACTTCAAACAACTCACGTCGAGAGGTATTTTCCCCCATGGGTGAGATTTTTTCCCTAAAAAACCAGATTCAGAATTATGCGTGGGGATCCCGCGAAATTCTCGGACGCATGCGTGGCGTGCCTGTCCCCACCGAACAGCCTGAGGCTGAGGTGTGGGTTGGCGCGCATCCGGCTGCGCCCTCCCGTGCCACCGTTGACGGCACCGAATCCCCGCTTAACGAGCTGATTCAGGCTGAGCCCTCCCGCTTCCTGCGCCCGGACCGTACCTCCGACTGGTTCCCCTTCCTCTTTAAAATCCTTGCGATTGATGCACCCCTGTCTATCCAGGTGCACCCCACCCCCGAGCAGGCTGTCGCCGGTTTCGAGGACGAGCAGGCGCGCGGTATCGCGATTGACGCGCCGCACCGCAACTACAAGGACCGCTACTCCAAGCCCGAAACCGTCATCGCCCTGACCCAGATGCGCGTGCTGACCGGTGTGCGTACCTCCGAGCAGCTGGCAGAACTGGCGAAGGCGTTCAAGGCTGACTGGCTGGCAGAGCGCGTGGAGCTTACCCCCAAGCAGCTGCTGACCGAGATTATTCGCATGCCCGAAGAGACCGCCACTGCGGCTGTTGAGCAGCTCGTTGAGGCGGCAGCACAGCTGACCGGCTCCGAAAACGCGCTCATTGCTGACGCGGCCGAGCTCGTACAGATTGTTGCCGGCAAGTACCCCGGCGACCGCGGCCTGCTGGTTGCCTTCGTCATGAACCTGGTACACCTGGCACCCGGCGAATCCGCATTCACCCCCGACGGCCAGGTGCACGCCTACGTCTCCGGCACCGCCATTGAGCTGATGAACCCCTCCGATAACGTGATGCGCGCGGGCCTGACTGCAAAGCACATCGACACCGAGGAGCTCATCAAGGTTCTCGGCGAAAGCCAGGACGCCCCCGTAATCCAGCGCCCCACCCCCGATAACGCACCTGTCGGCACCTACGCCATGTGGGATGAGCGCATGAGCGTGACCCGCATCCGCATTGAAGAGGGCAAGCCGCAGGAATACACCTTCGAGGGTATTAGCGCCGCACTGAGCGTATCCGGCGAAATCACCATTCACGCAGCAGACGGCAACGGTACCGAAGAGTTTGTCCTGGGTGCCACCGAGTCGGTACTGCACGTTGGTGAGCCCTCCGCGGCAACCCTGAGCGGCAGCGGCGAACTGTACATCGCTTCTTACGTCTAAAAACTTCTACGTATTAAAGGAGCGCCGAAAAAGGTGCTCCAGTACTGAAGAATTAAATACGGAAATTAATAAAGATTCACGTTCTTCTCCGCATTTTAAAAGGTGGGGGAGGCGTGGATTTTTTATGCCCCGTCAGCGTGAGTAGCGGCGGCTTTTTGTGTTCCCCCTGCAGAATGTGTTCTGGGTAACCTATAATTGCTCTTATAAATATGCGTATGTCTGTGCCTTTATGCGCGCATTCCTTGAGTACGCAACCCCAAACCACTAGGAGAACACCGTGAAGATTATCCTCACCGTCACAGGCATCGACCACGAAGGCATCATCGCCGCCGTGACCGCAACCCTCGCCGAGCGCAAGGTCAACGTCCTCGACGTTTCCCAGACCATCATGGGCGAATTCTTCACCATGATCATGCACTGCTCCTTCGACGAAGAGCAGCAGAACCTTATCGACCTGCAGGAAGCCATGGTTGGTGTCGAGCACGAACAGAAGGTCCAGATTCGCATCCAGGCAGAATCCATCTTCAAGGCAATGCACACCATCTAGGTAGCCACCATGATGAATGACAATATTCTTGAAACCATCCGAATGATCGAGGAGCAGAAGCTCGACATTCGCACCGTCACCATGGGCATCTCCCTGCTCGACTGCGCCGACTCCGACGGCGAAGTGGCCCGCCGCAAGATTTACGACAAGATCACCAGCCGCGCGGCAAACCTCGTCAGCGTCTGCGAAGGTATCGAAGCTGAGCTCGGCATCCCGATTGTCAACAAGCGCATCGCCGTCACCCCCATCGCACTGGTGGCAGGCGCCTCCAACGATGAGGACTACGTAGAGTTTGCTCGCACCCTCGACACGGCAGCCAAGGCAGTCGGCGTGAACTTCGTCGGTGGCTTCAGCGCCCTCGTCGACAAGGGCATGACCCCTGCCGACGAAAAGCTGATTCGCTCCATCCCGCGAGCGCTCGCAGAAACCGACGTTGTCTGCTCCTCCGTGGATATCGGATCCTCCCGCGCCGGCATCAACATGAGCGCCGTCAAACTCATGGGCGAAACCATCCGCGCCACCGCAGACCTGACCGCGGACGCACACGGCTTCGGCTGCGCCAAGCTTGTCGTCTTCGCGAACGCCGTCAGCGACAACCCCTTCATGGCGGGCGCATTCCACGGCGTGCAGGAAGCAGACACCACTATCTCCGTAGGTGTCTCCGGCCCCGGCGTGGCACACCGCGCCCTGCAGAAGGTCCGCGGCGAATCCTTCGACACCTGCGCCGAAGAAATCAAGAAAGCAGCCTTCAAGATTACCCGCGTCGGCCAGCTGGTCGGCACCCTCGCCTCTGAGCGTCTGGGCGTACCCTTCAACATTATTGACCTCTCCCTGGCACCCACCGCAGAGATTGGCGACTCGGTCGCGCACATCCTCGAAGAGATGGGTCTGGAAACCGTCGGTACCCACGGCACCGTTGCGGCACTTGCGCTGCTCAACGATGCGGTGAAGAAGGGCGGCCTCATGGCGTGCTCGAACGTCGGCGGCCTCTCCGGCTCCTTCATCCCAATCTCTGAGGACATCGGCATGATTGAATCCGCAGCCGCCGGACACATCACCCTGGACAAGCTCGAAGCAATGACCGCCATCTGCTCCGTCGGTCTGGACATGGTCGCGGTTCCCGGAGACACTCCCGCCGCCACCCTCGCCGCAATGATTGCCGACGAAGCAGCAATCGGCGTGATGAACCACAAGACCACCGCGGTCCGCGTCATCCCGGCGGTTGGTCTGGGCGTAGGCGACATGGTTGAGTTTGGCGGCCTGCTCGGTCGAGCACCCGTCATGCCCACCCACACCCCCAGCGCGGAGGCGTTCATCGCCCGCTGCGGTCGTATTCCGTCGCCGGTTCACGGTTTCCGCAACTAAGTTTGATTCCGCAACTAAGCCCTAGGTGCGCTGAGAACCAATAGAAAAAGGGGAGGCACCGAAGAATATCTCTTCGGTGCCTCCCCTGGTGCTGTATGAGCTACCAAGAAGTTACTAATACACGAAACGGCTCATCAACGCCTCCAGCGCCAGACGCGCATTCGCGTTCGTCCGCAGGCGACGCAGAGTCAGTTCGACCGCCTGCACATCCTCCAGCAGTTGTTGGGCGGAACGGCGGGTGCAGAACGCATCCAGAGGCTCCCGCAAATGCTCATTGACCAGCGGAGCCTGCGCCGACAGAGCCACCGTCAACGCATCACGCAGAACCGTCTGAACCTGCGCCACGGAACGCAGCAACGTATCGGAGGAAACGCGCTTAGCGCGGCGCTTCTGCTGCTCCTCCAGACGGCGAACCTGTGCACGCAAAGATGGCGAAACACGCTCGCCCTCGCGGATACCCAGCAACGCTAGAAGCTCCTGGCGTTCCTGCTCATCCTTGAGAGCGGAGACAGCCTGCGCGTCCTGGTCAGCAAGGTCGGTGAGCTTCTCAGCTGCATTGAAAGCCGAAGAAATAGAACGAACATTCAGAATCAGGGAAGTAATCAACTCTCGACGAGCCATCGCCTGCTCATCGGTCGCCAAACGGTACCCCTCCTGCGCATCACCCAGAGCCAGACGCGCCGCACGCTGCGCCAACGGGTCAGCCACACCGCGCGCCAGTAGGTACTCGTGCACCTGCGCATCGGTAGGAACCGGCAACTGCACCGGACGGCAACGCGAACGAATCGTCACCAGCACATCGGTGGGGGAGGGCGCCGTCAACAACCAAATCGTATGCGGCGGCGGCTCCTCAATCGCCTTCAACAACACATTGGAGGTACGCTCCGGCATGCGCTCGGTATCCTCCACCAAAATCACACGCCAACGACCCACGGTCGGGCGGTCCTGAGCCTTCATGACCAGCTCGCGCGCCTCATCAATGCTGATGTGCGTCGCCTCGGTACTAAAGTGCGTGAAATCTGCGTGCGAACCGTTCATGACGGTCACGCAGCCCTTGCACTGGCCGCATCCGCGGTTCTGCGGGTCGGGCTGCTCGCACAGCAGCGCGGCAGCAAAAATTTTTGCCGCCTCACGGTGAGGCGCACCGGTCGCGCCCGTGAAAAGCCAAGCGTGTGTGGGGCGGTTGGCGGCGGCATCCGTGCGTAGTTGCTGGAGCTTATCGGCGGGAATCAGCAGGGTATTCCAGAGGCTCATGAGTCCTCCTTACCGGTGCGGACCAGCTCACGGGCGGCGAGCAGAGGTTCGATCACCTTAAGCACGCGCGCGTGCACCTGCTCAATCGTGCCCACGCCATCAATAATGCGGTGCGAACCGTTAGCGTCCTCGCGGGCAATCTGCTCGAACGCACCGTGAATGCGGGCCTTGAACGCGGCGCCTTCAGCCTCAATACGGTCGACGGTGCCGCGCTGATCCATGCGCTCCTGCTCGGCGCTCAACGGCACACTCAGCAGTAGGGTCGCGTCGGGCACCAGATTGGCGGTAGCCCAGCGGCTCAAATCGACGATGGTTTCAACACCCAGGTCACGGCCTACGCCCTGGTACGCGGCAGAAGAATCAATATAGCGGTCGCTCAGCACGATGGCGCCCTCTGCGAGCGCGGGACGAATCAACTGGGAGGCGTGCGCTGCGCGGGATGCCGCGAAAATCAGCGCCTCGGTGCGGTCGTCAATGGTACCCTGACCCGCTTCAAGGACGAGGGCTCGCAGCTTCTCGCCGATCTCGGTGCCGCCGGGTTCGCGGGTGGTGATGACACGGTATCCGCGGGCGCTGAGTGCTTCATTCAGCAGGGCGAGCTGGGTGGTTTTGCCGGCACCGTCGCCTCCTTCGACCACGATAAAAAGCCCGCGGCGACCGGTCGGGTCGGCGGGAAGATTCTGCGCATCGGGGGTGTAGCTGAGAGTATCCATCACCTTTAAGGGTACCGGGTCTCTTAGCTGCACAGGTGCGGTTTTGGTGATACCTCCGCGTGGGATTGAGTGCGTATCAAGGTAAAAAACATGTAAATCCTGCGCGCCATCATCTGCGCGGGCGTGCGTTCTGGGCGCGGGTGTGCCAGGCTTAAAGACATGAGTGCAGATAACCACGACATGAATTACTCCGCAGAGACCTTCGTCGTCTCTGGCGGCCGCCCGGCACACGAGCATGATGCGCCGGTGAACCCTCCGATCGTTCTTTCTTCCACCTACCGCGGTGTGGACGCCGTCAATATTGAGCAGGACCGCGTGTACGCCCGCTTCTCGAACCCCACCTGGGAGGGCATGGAAGAGGTTGTGGCAAAGCTGGAGAACGCTACCCAGCCCGGTCTGCTGTTCCCCTCCGGTATGGCTGCTGTCGCTGCTGTCATCGACCTGGTGCCGGTTGGCTCCATTGTTCTGATTCCGAAGCACGCATACATGGCGTCGGTGACCCTGTGCAAGGATTTGGAGCGCCGCGGCATCATTGAGCTCGTTCGCGTGGACATTGAAGACACCGAGAGCGTTATCGCCGCTATGGAGGATGCCACATCCCGCACCGGCGTGACCCCGGAGAACGTGAACTACTCGGCACCGAAGGTCCTGGCGTGGCTGGAAAGCCCCACGAACCCGATGCTTGAGGTCGCTGACCTGCCTGCCCTGCTTTCTGCTGCTCGCCGCCTGGGCATTGTGACCGCGGTGGATAATACCTTCGCAACCCCGATTCTGCAGCGTCCCCTGGATTTGGGTGCTGACGTGGTGGTTCACTCCGCTACGAAGTTCCTCGCGGGCCACTCGGATGTTCTGCTGGGTATGACCTTGACCTCGAATGAGGAGCTGTACAAGGCGATGCTGCACCACCGCATCACCAACGGCGCAATCCCCGGTCCGGTGGAGGCGTGGCTTGGTTTGCGCGGTCTGCGCACCCTGGCGCTGCGCGTGGAGCGTGCTGTAGAGAACGCGCAGGTTCTCGCGGAGCGTCTGAGCGAGCACCCCTTCGTGACTGAGGTGCGTTACCCGGGTCTGGAGAGCGACCGCGGTCATGAGGTTGCGAAGAAGCAGATGGACGGTTTCGGTGCGATTTTGTGCGTCACCCTGGATACCGATGCGGCTGGTGCCCGTAACGTCGTGGAGGCGTTGAAGCTGTGGACCCCGGCAACCTCTCTGGGCGGCGTGGAGTCTCTCGTGGAGCGTCGTCGTCGCCACGGTAACGAGCCGGATTCGATTCCGGAGTCTCTGCTGCGCCTGTCGGTGGGTATTGAGAACGTGGATGACCTTTACAATGACTTGGTTGAGGCCTTTAAGGTTGTCCGCTAGGCACTTTGCTAGGGTTGTCTAGAGAAGCTGCTGATTCTAAGGAATACTATGTCTCCTATTCTGTTGGTCATCTATGTGACCACTCTTATCGATGTGCTACTGGCTGTTGCCGGCGCTGTGGTTGGTGTGCTGGCTTTTGTGCGTGCGTGGATGTCTCCGGCGAACGCGTACGATTTTGCCGGTAAGCGCCCGAAGAACACGTGGCTGGCTTTGACCGGTGGTTCTGCTGCGGTGTCGCTGTTTAGCGTTTTTGCTGCGGTGACTGGCGGCGGTAATACTGTACTGATTCTTCAGCTGATTGCTGCTGTGATTAGCTGTGTGTTCTTGGCTGGTGTGTGGCCTTCGGTGGGTCGCCGCCGTTTCTAGCGTTAGCTTGTGCGCTCGCTTTGTGCGATAGATGGTGAAGCCTCGTGCGCTGTCTGACGGGTTTGTCCCGGTCGGATGGTGTGCGGGGCTTTTCCCTATTTCTGGCGGGGTTTTTGAGCCTTTCGTTCTGGTAGAAAAGACCCTTATAAATTTTTGGGAGAATGCATATTTTCTAGGCTCTAAGGCATGACAAACCGGCGGGTAAATGAAAAAATAGAGGTATGACTTACAAACTAGTACTCCTGCGCCACGGCCAGTCCGAGTGGAACGAGAAGAACCTGTTCACCGGCTGGGTGGACGTTAACCTGACCGATAAGGGCCGCGCTGAGGCTAAGCGCGGCGGCGAGCTGCTGGCAGAGCGCAACATCCTCCCCGATGTTGTTCACACCTCCCTGCAGCGTCGCGCAATCAACACCGCAAACCTTGCACTGGATGCAGCAGACCGTCTGTGGATTCCTGTCAAGCGCACCTGGCGCCTGAACGAGCGTCACTACGGCGCTCTGCAGGGTAAGAACAAGTCCGAGATTCGCGAGGAATACGGCGACGAGAAGTTCATGACTTGGCGTCGTTCCTACGACGTTCCGCCGCCCCCGCTGGATGACAACGACCCCTACTCGCAGGCACACGACCCCCGCTACGCGGATGTCGAGAACGCTCCTCGCACCGAGTGCCTGAAGGACGTTCTGGGCCGTATGCTTCCCTACTGGGAGTCGGACATCAAGCCCGACCTCGCAGCAGGCAAGACCGTTCTGGTTGCTGCACACGGTAACTCCCTGCGTTCGCTGGTCAAGCACCTCGAGGGCATTTCCGACGAGGACATTGCTGGCCTGAACATCCCCACCGGTATTCCGCTGTACTACGAACTGGATGAGAACTTCCAGCCCGTCAAGCCCGGCGAGTACCTGGACCCCGAGGCTGCTAAGGACGCTATTGCTGCCGTAGCAAACCAGGGTAAGTAATACCTCCGGCAGGGTTTCACCCCTGTCATTGTGATGAGCCGTTCACCGGTAAGGTGGGCGGCTCATTGCGTTGTCTGCAAGGTTTCTGTACGGGGAGCGTGCCTGAGAAGAAGAGCATTCGCCTGAGTGCTGGGTATCGGCCACATTTATACTTATGGGGTACCCGAATGGAAGGGAAGTACATGGATGCCGGTCTGATCGCCTTTATTGCGGGCATGATAGGTCTGCTGGTGGGCGTCCTGAGCATGAATGCGGTGGCGCGTAGTGAGCGGGAGCAGGAGCGTAGTTTGGTGTCGGCGCCGGCGCTGCGTGATGGTGCCGCTCAGGTACTTGCTGTGATTGGTCGCGCCTACCTGGTGATTGATGAGGTGGGCGGCGTGGTTCAGGCTTCTCCGGGTGCGTACGCGATGGGTCTGGTGCGTGGTCATACGGTGGCGTCTGATGAGTTGGCGGATATGATTCGCACGGTGCGTCATCGCGGTATTTTTGCGGAGCGTACTTTTGAGATTGACCGCGGTGAGGGTGAGGCGCTGGTCTTGGATGTGCGTGTTGCTTCGCTGGGGGACGAGTACATTTTGGTGCTCGCGGATGACCGCACTGAGATTTCTCGTGTGCAGCGTATGCGTAATGATTTTGTGGCGAATGTGTCGCATGAGTTGAAGACTCCGGTGGGTGCGGTGAGTCTGTTGGCTGAGGCTATTGAGCAGGCGAGTGATGACCCGGAGGCGATTGAGTATTTTGTGGGGCGTCTTCATAAGGAGACGCGCCGCCTGTCTGCGCTGGTGCGTGACATTATTGAGCTTTCGCGTCTGCAGTCGACCGATGTGATTGCGCGTGGTGGTCCGGTGTCGGTGCCTTCTTTGGTTACTGATGCGGTGGACCGTTCGCATATTGTGGCGGAGGAGAAGGACATTCAGATTTCTACCCGCATCGAGGAGGTGCCCGAGGTGTACGGTGACGCCGAGCTGCTCGGTATTGCTGTGCAGAACCTGGTGGAGAACGCGGTGCGTTATTCTCCGGAGCATACGAAGGTGGATATTTGGGTGCATCGTGTGGCTGATCAGCTGCTGGTTGAGGTTGCTGATCAGGGCGTGGGTATTCCGGAGGACGAGCAGAAGCGTATTTTTGAGCGTTTTTACCGGGTTGATCCGGCTCGTTCGCGTCAGACGGGCGGCACTGGTTTGGGCTTGAGCATTGTGAAGCATGTGATGACTCAGCACGGTGGTAGCGTGACGGTTCGGTCGATGCCGCAGGAGGGCTCGACGTTTACGTTGGCGTTGCCGCTGAATGAGCCTCCGGCCGCAGTGTAGTGTTAGCGGTATAGGTTTTATGGAATCGAAGGAAGTTATTGATGTCTAAAATTCTGATTGTTGAGGACGAAGAGGCCCTCTCGGATCCCCTTGCGTTTTTGCTGGGTCGTGAGGGTTTCCAGACGATTGTTGTGGACAACGGTCTGGACGCTCTGCCGGTGTTTGACCGCGAGGGCGCGGATTTGGTGCTTCTGGATGTGATGCTTCCGGGCATGTCCGGTATGGAGGTGTGCCGTAAGCTGCGTGAGGTGTCTTCGGTCCCGATTATCATGTTGACCGCTAAGGACTCTGAGCTGGATAAGGTGCTGGGTCTGGAGCTGGGCGCTGATGACTATGTGACGAAGCCGTATTCTGCGCGTGAGCTGATTGCTCGTATCCGCGCGGTGTTGCGTCGTCGTTCGGCGGAGACTGATTCTGCTACTGAGTCGGTGCTGCAGGGCGGCCCGGTGCGTATGGATATTGACCGCCATGTGGTGACGGTTAATGGTGAAGAGATTTCTATGCCGCTGAAGGAGTTTGAGCTCCTGGAGATTCTGCTGCGCAATGTGGGTCGTGTGATGACTCGTGGCCAGCTGATTGAGCGTGTGTGGGGCGCCGACTATGTGGGTGATACGAAGACCCTGGACGTGCACATTAAGCGTCTGCGTTCGAAGATTGAGCCGGATTCTTCTGCCCCGCAGTATGTGGTGACGGTTCGCGGCTTGGGCTATAAGTTCGAGGCGTAGGCGGGCTTGAGACTGATGAGTTCTGCTTCTGCGGCGAATACTGCTGTGATTGTTTTGGCGGCTGGTTCGGGTACTCGCCTGGGTGAGCCGATCCCGAAGGCCGCTGTGCGTGTGCATGGTCGTACCCTGCTGGATTATGCGTTGGAGGGTGCGCTCGCTTCGGGCGTTGCTGAGCATGTGGTGGTGACTGTTCCTGCTGATTGTTCGGCGAGTTGCCCGGAGCTTTTGGAGGATGCCCGCCGTGCCGGTGCGTTGATTACTGCCGGTGGTGATACTCGTACTGCTTCGGTGGTTGCGGCGTTGGATGCTCTGAAGGATGCGCAGGTTCCGGTGGATTATGTGCTGATTCATGATTGTGCTCGTGCTTTTACTCCGCCGCAGGTGTATCACCGTGTGCTTGAGGGGCTGGGTTCTGAGAGCCCGCAGGGTGTTGTGCGTGCGGTGATTCCTGTGTTGCCGGTGGTGGATACGGTGAAGACCGTGGATTCTGCTGGTTTGGTGACGGGTACTCCTTCGCGTGCGCAGATGCGTGCGGTGCAGACTCCTCAGGGTTTTGAGGTGGCTGCTCTGTTGGCGGCGCATGAGCGTAGCCGTTCCCTGCCTGCTGAGGAGGCTGAGCTGCTTACTGATGATGCGATGGCGATGGAGGCGGCGGGTGAGCCGGTGTTGACGGTTGCCGGTGCTGCGGATGCGTTTAAGGTGACGACTCCGATGGATTTGCGGGTTGCTCGTGCGCTGTTTGGTGATTCTGCTGCCTAACCCTGCCGCCTAACGCCTCTTTTGCCGAGGCGCTGCTGCTGAGAAGATGTTTGATCGATTGAAGGGTCCTGTGATGACTGTTATTCCTCGTGTTGGTACCGGTGTTGATGTCCACGCTTTTGGTGAGGAGGGCACTCCTCTGTATATTGCTGGTCTGCATTGGCCGGGTGAGTGTGGTTTGAGCGGCCATTCTGATGGTGATGTGGTGGCTCATGCTGCCGCGGATGCTCTTTTTGCCGCCTCCGGCACGGGGGATTTGGGCTCTAATTTTGGTGTGGACCGCCCGGATATGAAGGGCGCTTCTGGTGTTCGTATTCTTTCTGAGGCTGCGGCGATTGTGCGTGCTGCTGGTTTTGAGATTGGTAATGTGAGCGTTCAGCTGGTGGGTAACCGCCCGAAGTTCTCTCCGCGCCGTGATGAGGCGAACCGTGTGCTGAGCGAGGCGGCGGGTGCCCCGGTGACGGTGATTGCGACGACTACTGATGGTTTGGGTTTGACGGGCCGCGGTGAGGGTGTGGCTGCTATTGCGACGGCGCTGGTGTATCCGCGTTCGTAGGTGTTTGGTTGCTTCGAGCCATTCTGTAACCTATCGCTGATTTACCGCCCCGGCGTTTGAACCGACCCCGTAGAATGAGAGTGTGACTATGCGTTTTTATGATTCAGCTTCCGCGACTATTCGTGAGTTTGAGCCCGTCGTGCCCGGTGAGGCGCGTATCTATTATTGTGGTGCTACGGTGCAGGGTGAACCGCATCTGGGCCACATCCGTTCGGCGTTGGTTTTTGACCAGTTGAGCCGTTGGATGCGTTACCGCGGTTTGAAGGTGACGACGGTCCGCAATGTTACTGATATTGACGACAAGATTTTGGCGAAGTCTGCTGAATCTATGGAGCCCGGTTTTGAGGGTGAATTCCCGAATGAGCAGTGGTGGGCGCTCGCGTACCGTTTTGAGAAGGTTTTTGCTCAGGCGTATGCGGCGCTGGGTATTGATCCGCCGACCTATGAGCCGCGTGCGACCGGTCATATTCCGGAGATGTTTGCTCTGATTCAGCGTCTGATTGATCGTGGCCACGCGTATCCTGCGCTGGATGATTCTGGTGATGTGTATTTTGATGTGCGTTCGTGGGATAAGTATGGTGCGCTGACGAATCAGAGCGTTGAGGATATGCAGGATTCTGCGGATGCTGATCCGCGCGGTAAGCGTGACCCTCGCGATTTTGCCCTGTGGAAGGGTTATAAGGAGGGTGAGCCGCTGACTGCTTCGTGGGAGTCTCCGTGGGGTCGCGGCCGTCCGGGCTGGCATCTGGAGTGCTCGGCGATGGCTGGTAAGTATTTGGGTTCGCGTTTCGATATTCACGGTGGCGGTTTGGATTTGCGTTTCCCGCACCATGAGAATGAGCTGGCGCAGTCGACTGCTGCTGGTGATGATTTCGCGAACTTCTGGATGCATAACGGCATGGTCACCTATGAGGGTGAGAAGATGTCGAAGTCTATCGGTAATACGATTTCGCCGGCGCAGATGCTGCAGATGGCTCGTCCGCTGGTGGTTCGCTATTACCTGGGTAGTGCGCATTACCGTTCGATTCTTGATTACCGTCCGTCGTCTCTGCAGGAGGCGGCAACCGCTATTGAGCGTGTTGAGGCGTTCCTTGCTGCAACTCAGGATGTGCTGAAACCGGGTCGTGAGGTTCCGGAGGCTTTTGCTGAGGCTATGGATGATGACGTGAATATTCCGCGTGCTTTGGCGGTTCTGCATGAGCAGACTCGTGCGGGTAATGCTGCGCTTGCTGCCGGTGAGGACGCTTCGGAGGCGGCTAATGCTGTGATGGCTATGGCTGAGGTGCTGGGTCTGGCGCAGCTGATGAGCTTTAATGCTGAGGGCACTTCGGGTGCTGAGCATGAGGCTTTGGATGCGCTGATTCAGGCTGTGTTGGCGGAGCGTGCTGATGCTCGTGCTCAGAAGGATTGGGCGAAGGCTGATGCGATGCGTGATCTGTTGGCGTCTGCTGGTGTGCAGGTGAAGGATGGCGCGAATGGTTCGAGCTGGAGCGTTGGCTAGAGGGTGATGTGCCCCGCGTTTGTGCGTAAGGCTTAGGTCGAGCGGGTTTCTCTCGCGTAGACTCGTATTCAAAACTTTGACGAAGGAAGAGAAGAATGGCTAAGGCAGGTTCGCGCCCGGGCGCTACCAGCAAGAAGAAGGGTGCTACTAAGGGCACTGGTGGTCACGGTCGTAAGGCGCTTGAGGGTAAGGGCCCTACTCCGAAGGCTGAGGACCGCGTTTATCACAAGGCGTATAAGATGAAGCGCGCGGCGGAGCGTCGTGCTGCTACCGGTACGAACCGTAAGTTCCAGACTCGTCTGGGCGGTAAGCGTGCTAGCGATGAGCTGGTGACTGGTCGTAATGCGGTGCTTGAGGCTCTGCGTACTGAGATTCCCTCGAAGCACTTGTACATCATGAGCCGTGTTGAGGTTGATGACCGCGTTCGCGAGATCATGACTATTGCGAATAAGCGCAATATTCCGATGCTGGAGATTCCGCGTAGCGAGCTGGATCGTTTGACTGATGGTTCTGTGCATCAGGGTGTTGCGATGCAGATTCCTCCGTACAAGTACCCGGACGCTACTGACCTGGTGCTGGATACTATGGAGCGTTGGCACTCGGGTAAGCTGTCGACTCCGCCGCTGTTTGTTGCTTTGGACGGTATTACTGATCCGCGTAACTTGGGTGCGATTATTCGTAGCGTGTCCGCGTTTAGCGGTGATGGCGTGATTATTCCTGAGCGTCGTTCGGCTGCTGTGACTGCTGGTGCGTGGAAGACTAGTGCTGGTGCGGCTGCTCGTATTCCTGTTGCGATGGCGACTAATCTGACTCGCGTGATTCAGCAGGCTAAGGAGCAGGGTATTTTCGTGATTGGTCTGGATGGCGGCGGCGATATTGAGTTGCCGGCTCTGGAGCTTGCGAATGAGCCGCTGTGCGTGGTGGTTGGTTCTGAGGGTAAGGGTCTGTCCCGCCTGGTGACTGAGAACTGCGATCAGATTGTGTCGATTCCGATTGATTCTGCGATGGAGTCTTTGAACGCGGCGATGGCTGTGGGTATTACTCTGTACGATGTTTCTCGTCGTCGCGCTTCCGCGAACTAAAGTTTTGAAGCTAGCGAGCTACAGCCTGTAGCTCTGTAGTTTGAATAAGGAGGGCGCCCCCGTGAGGGGTGCCCTCCTTTTCTGTGCTCTTCTGCGCTCTCCCCATATGTAGGTGCTCATATATAGGGAGGTGCAGAACGGGGGAGTGCAGCGGTACAGAAATACGGCGGTATGAAATACAGAGATGGGGGAGGGGCGGAGCCCCTCTTCCCATCTTTTCTTCCCGTCTTCTCTTCCTATCTTCTTGATGCTGAGGGGCTCTTCTGCCCTTCTATATGGGCTCTATAGGGAGCTTCTGCAGGTTTTCGAGGTCTTTTGAAGGTTTTTAAACTTTTTTTGAAGAACTTTCGGGAGGCTTATCCTGCGTTGACTAGGGGTTTTGCTGTTATGTTTAGGTCAGGATGAACCTAAACCCCCGTATTTGTGCTCTACTTCACCCATTTTCGGGTTGCAGGGCTGTTTGGTGGTCTGTATAGTTGTATGAGTCGCCGCGGCGAGGAGGAAAAAACGAAGAGTTTTCTTCGGTGTTTCTCCTAGTCAGAAGCGGTTTGACTGTCTTTCAATTGTATAGTGTTTTGGTTTCTTGCTTAGAAGAATCTCAGGTTGCCGGTTGGTGATGGTGGAGGAGTTTAGGGAAGAAACTTTGTGGTGTGAATCACGGAAAACG
>NZ_KV811587.1:0-347 GCF_001813145.1 Rothia sp. HMSC066G02
GGTCAGCTACTTGCTCACCAGCAAGAGTCGCGAAAGCCCCGTTTTTCTCGTCGTGCCCTCGCTGTAGCAGGCGTGGGCACCCTCGGTGCTCTCATCGTCGGTCGACAGGCCGGTATCCTCGCCACCAATGAGGAAAAGCAGAAAATGCGTCTTCTTAAATGGGATAGGGCACTAATCGCTCTAGAACCTGATGAGAAGTTTGATGCTGGTTACGTAGACCGTGGAAGCGCAGCGGGGTTTATGGTCTACACCGCCTACGAACGCAACGGCAGGTACGTACCCGCCACTGAAGAGCATGCAGCCCAGAATGTGCCCTACCCCGTTCTGCAGCCGGGAATGAATGAGTA
>NZ_KV811588.1:0-437 GCF_001813145.1 Rothia sp. HMSC066G02
TTATCGTCTTCCACCAGCACCCAGCGGCCGCGCAGGTGCTCCGCACAGAGGAAAGCGTACTCTTCCTCACCGGTCTTCAAGAACTTATCGATGGGTAACTTCTCCCCCGTTTGGGGCACATAGAAGACAGCCTCATCGCGAATACGTCGCCTTGCCTGATATTCGCTGATATTACGGCTGTTCTTTTGGCGTCTACCGATACCGGGAATCGTGACCTGTACGCGGTACACGTCCTGATTAGCAATAAGCCAGCCGCGGTTTTCCCGGTACAGCCGAAGAAGCTCAGGAGAAATGATCTCTTCGGGGTTGATCACTTCAGAGAGCGGCTTGGTATCTCCGGTGTAGTAGAAATAGTTCAGGGCGGCATAAAAGTACGCCTGAAAAATATAGAAACCACCGCGGTTATACTCATTCATTCCCGGCTGCAGAACGGGGTA
>NZ_KV811589.1:0-585 GCF_001813145.1 Rothia sp. HMSC066G02
GAGCCTCTTTCTAAGGTCACGGACCCGGAAAAGGTGTTGCACCCCGAAATTCTTCGCCTGTACAGGGAGAAGCGCGGGTGGGTTATTTCGGCTGATAAGAATGTGCTGAGCGCCAACGTTGTTGATGATCTTATTGCGGGTGAGAAACCTAAAAATACGAGCCGTAATATCCTGGTGAGCACCCTGTACACGACCAAGGCTAAAGACCTTGCGTTTTATGTTAAGGAGACGGGGGAGAAGCAGGATGTCCGCAAATATTTGAAGTATCTGGGGCGTTTCTCGTTGGCTGTGGAGCATCTGCGTGGGCAGTGGGTGATTGTGGTTGACCGCGACGGCTACAGCAACCGCAACACCTATGAGCCGATCTACCCGCAAGGATTCGGGCAGCTGTAGTTTCTCTAGAAACCCCCGCCGGGCAGTACTTTCGGTACTGCGCTGGCGGGGGTTTCTTGCTGGGCTTTCCGGGTGGGCTCTTCGCGGTTGGCTAGGGGAGGTGGAATCCGTCCTGCTGAGTTCGTGTGCAGAACGTGCGTGTGTTACCTTGAGGTGTGGGCGAGGAAGCTCGTTCACCGTCACATCAACTTC
>NZ_KV811590.1:0-42101 GCF_001813145.1 Rothia sp. HMSC066G02
TTTTTGTTGTCCAAGAAACGGGAGGCAGTTCAATGGGGGAGGAGCCGGGGGCTTTCTGTATGTACGTAGGGGTAGGTTTGCGCGTGGGGTAGTAGCCCTGGCTGAACCGCCACTCATACTTAAGGATGAGGCCGGATTCCCGTTCCTGCCGCCTCAGACGCATCTCAGCCCGTGGGCTTAGCAATAGCCCCTGCGTCTGCAGGTCAAGACCCGGTGAACACCTACCAAAATCAACCTGGAGGATGAGAAAAACCCCTTAGTCAGCGCCGCATTGCGTGAAATAATTGAACTATGACTACGACAACTCCTCACGCACAGACGGCACAGCCCGCCGTCTCCGCACGAAACCTTTCCAAAACCTACGGCATGGGTGAAGCAACCGTCCACGCCCTCAACAACGTCTCCGTCGACTTTGAGCAGGGCAAGTTCACCGCCATTATGGGTCCCTCCGGCTCGGGTAAGTCCACGCTGATGCAGACCATCGCAACCCTGGATACCCCCGACCCGAACCCGGCAACCTCGATTCGTATTGGTGGTACCGAGCTCTTCGGTCTGAAGGACAACGCCCTCACCGAATTCCGCCGCGAACACATCGGCTTCATCTTCCAGGCGTTCAACCTGGTGCCCACCCTCACCGCGGGCCAGAACATTGACCTGCCCCTGGGCCTTGCCGGTAAGAAGCCGGACCCGCAGTGGCGCGACTACCTAGTTAAGACCCTCGGCCTGGAAACCCGCCTCGACCACCGCCCCGAACAGCTCTCCGGCGGTCAGCAGCAGCGCGTCGCCATCGTGCGCGCCCTGCTCGCACGCCCCGAAGTGGTCTTCGCCGACGAACCGACCGGTAACCTCGACTCCAACTCCGGCGCCGAGGTGCTGCGCCTGCTACGTGCCGCCGCAACCGACCACGCACAGACCATCCTCATGGTCACCCACGACGCAAACGCCGCCTCCTACGCAGACCGCGTGGTCTTCATCAAGGACGGCATGGTCGCCGGCGAAATGATCGAACCCACCTACGACGCCGTGCTCGGCGCAATGGCACAGCTGGAAGGTCGATAAGCCGTGGCAACCACACTGAACACGGTGGCGCGCTCCAATCTGCGCGCCTCCAAAGGAAAATACATTCTCACGGGCATAGGCATCGCGATCTCATCCTTCTTTATCGCCGCCATTATGATGCTCACCAACTCGCTGCAGGCGACCGTCAACTCCTCCGTCGGTGACGTGCTCTCCCGCGCCGAGGCGGTCGTCGCCTCCGCCGCTACCACCTACGATGGTAAAGACAGCACCGCCATCTACCTGACGCGCGACCAGATCCAGAAGGTAGAGCAGAGCGACCTGCTCTCCGGCTACTGGGTGCAGTACGCCGTCACGGGCTCGATCGGTACCGGCGACCAGAAAACCCCCGTGCAGTACAACCAGCTGCCCGCCGACTCGAGCCTCTTCCCGTACAAGGTGCAGGGCAAAATCCCCAGTAGCGACCACGAAATCATGGTCTCTACCTACTTTGCGAAGAAGCACAACCTCTCGCTGAATGGCAAGGTCACCAGCACCGACGTTGTGGAATCCGTTAGTGCTCCCGGTACTGATAAGACCGCCGAATACACCGTCGTCGGCCTGTTCGACCCCGGCTTTGAAGGCTCCACCACCAACCAGGCTGTCTTCATTGGCGGTACCAGCCTCGGCGAAGCCGCCCTGAAGGCATCCGAGGCAGAAAACAAGAGCTCCGCGGCAGGCTACCGAAGCATGGCTGGCGCGAACCTCATCTACCTCAAGTTCAAGGACGGCGTAACCGACGCCAAGCTCAAGAGCCTGCAGGATACCCTCAGCAGCGGCGACACCAAGAACGACCCGCGCGTCATGACCGGTCAGAAGCTGCTGGAGGACTACCAGAAGACCCTCTCCACGGTCTTCACCTCCATTAGCGTGGTCCTGGGTGCCTTCGCGGCACTGGCTCTGCTGGTTTCCTCCTTCGTCATCTCCAACACCTTTGCGGTGCTGGTCGGCCAGCGCATCCGTGAACTGGCTCTGTTGCGCACCCTCGGTGCCCGCGGCGGCTCCCTCGTACGGATGCTACTCATCGAATCCATTACCGTGGGCGTGGTGTTCTCCCTCATCGGTGCACTGCTGACCTACCCGGTTGGCGCGCTGGTTGGTGCAAACCTCACCACCATCATGATTTCGTACTCGATTACCCCGATCCTGGTGAGTGTGCTCCTCTGCACCATCGTGACGGTTCTGGCGTCGCTCTCCCCGGCACGAAGCGCCCTGCGCATCTCGCCCATCAGCGCGATGAGCGAGCACACCAACCTTGAGGTGCGCAAGCCCGGCAAGGTTGGCCCAATCCTGGGTCTGGTCTTCGGTGCCGCAGGTATCGGCCTGGTTATGCTGGCTCAGAACCAGGGTTCCGGTGAGGGCGCCGGCAATAAGGCCATCCTTCTCATGATGGGGGCCGCGCTGCTGCTCGGTATTGCGGTCTTCCTCCTCACCCCGCTGGTACTGCCGCCGCTGGTACGTGCCCTCGGCACGGTCACCCGCACCCAGACCGGCAAGCTGGCGCTCGCCAACGCGCTGCGTTCGCCCAAGCGCACCGTCTCCACCGGTCGTGCCGTGCTGGTGGGTACCCTGGTCGTATCGACTGTGCTGACCGGTTACTCGGTGCTGAGCGCCTCGCTGACCAAAGCCTTGGATCAGCAGTACCCGATTTCTGCGCAGGCAAAGTACAGCTCGTACGACCAGTCCGAGGCTGCCTCCACCGTGACCAAGGCGGAGGAAATCGCCTCCAAGGTCAAGGGTATTAAGAACGTTCAGGCATCCGCCGTCGGTTACGCAGCCGGTGTGGTTGACTACACCGTCGAGTACGAAGGCCAGACCGCCAACCAGAATTCCGACCTGGTGGCGCTGAGCTCCTCCGATTTGAAGGCAATCTTGCCGGGCGAAAACTCGAACCTTGCTGACGACACCGTGCTCGTACCGCAGGGCCTCTGGAAGTCCGCTGGATTGAACGAATCCAGCCGTCTGAAGGCACACGGCCCGCTCGGCGAAGTGGAACTCAAGCCCGTCAAGTCCGCAACCAAGCAGCACCTGCTGATTGTCAACCCTGCCACCGCCGCCAAGCTGCAGGACGCCAAGAACCCGCAGAAGGTTGCCAACCCTGCCGCTGAGGAAGCTCAGAAGCGCCTGGAAGAAGCAATCGCCAGCGGTGACAAGGAAGCTCAGACAAAGGCAGCTCACCTGACTGTCACCAGCCAGGCAACCGGTAACGACACCGTCGTTCTGGTGCGCGCCGCCTCCCCGCTGACCAGTAGCGAGAACGCGACCCTGCAGGCTGACCTGAACCGAGCCAGCCCTGACAGCTCCTTCACCGGTGGCTTGCAGGAACGTCAGACCTACGACCAGCTGCTGACCGTTATGCTGACCTTCACCCTGGTGATGCTCATGCTCGCAGTGGTCATCTCCATCATTGGTGTGGCGAACACGATGACCCTGTCGGTCAACGAACGCCGCCGCGAGAACGCGATGCTCCGTTCGCTGGGTCTGTCCCGCAAGCAGCTGCGCCGCATGATCTCCATTGAGGCGATTCTGATTACGCTCGCCGCTGTGGTGCTCGGTATGGTTTCCGGTGCGGTGATTGGTAGCCTCTCGGCGCAGATTATTATGTCTTCCATGAGTGCTTCCGCCCCGCTGGTGCTTGACCTGCCGTACGTCTGGTACGTAGTCATCCTCATGGTGGGTGTGCTCGCCGCGATGCTCGCTTCGGCTCTGCCTGCGGCTCGTTCGGCTCGCATGTCCCCGGTTGAGGGTATGCGCGGCTAACCCGCTGTACCTGGCATAGTCACAGTACCCGGCAAACCCGGATACTCGGCGTGAGAAAGCCCCGGAAGGGTGCCCCGATAAGGGAGGCGCCCTCCGGGGCTTCACTGTGTCCTCTAGTCTGCCGTGCTTGTGCTCTCAGATTCTTGGAGCTGACCTGCAGCCTGGCTTTGCGCGTATGATGGGTGTATGAGTACTAGCTACCCCAATCTGCGTCGCGGGTACACGCTACCCCATGAAGCGGAGGTTCTTCAGATCCTCCGTGACGCTGGTGTGCGCCGTGCCCGACTCTTCGGCAGCGCCGCCCGCGGTGAGCTGACCGAAACCAGCGACCTGGATTTTTTGGTGCAGATGCCGGGTGCGGCCCCTTTTGACGAGTTCATGCAGATGGTGGATGCTCAGCACCGCATTGAACAGCTGACCGGCCGTAGCGTTGATATGGTCACCCGGTTGCGCCCCCGCATCTATGCGGAGGCAGAACCGGACATGGTGGAGATGCCGCTATAAGAAGTTGCCTGAGCTGATGAGCGACTTTGAACGAATCATCAACAAGATGATACAAGAAACTACTTAACTAACAAAGCCCCGGAGGGTGCCTCGATTAGGAGGCGCCCGCCGGGGCTTCACTGTGCTCTTATATAAGGGAGCGCTAGTGGGCGATACCCGCCTCATACGCCATAATGACCGCCTGCACACGATCACGCGCACCCAACTTCGCCAACACATGCGATACATGCGTCTTCACCGTCGCCTCCGAAAGCACCAGCTCCCGCGTAATCTCCGCATTCGACAAGCCGCGCGCAATCAAACCCAGCACCTCAAACTCACGCGGCGACAACTGCTCAATCAACTCACGATGCGGATAATCCTGCACCGGCTCAAAGCTTGCATGCTCAGCCGGAATGAACGTCGCCTTAGGAAGCTCAGAACCAGCAGCCGGGGGAATAGCAGGAACAGACTCAGCGGCAGGAGCGGTAGGAACAACAGGAGCGGGGGAGTCCAGCACCGGAATCATCTGCTCCAACAGACGGCGAGTTGCAGACGGCGCAATCACCGCATCGCCGCGGTGCACCGTACGAATCGCCTCCAGCAGCTGCTCCGGCGGGGTGTCCTTCAACAAGAAACCGCTCGCACCCGCACGCACCGCCGAATACACGTACTCATCAATATCGAAGGTCGTGAGCATAATAATGCGCACCCGCTCATCCTCTTCACGCTCGCCGTCACGCTCCAGAATACGGCGCGCCGCCTCCAGGCCGTCGCAGTGCGGCATGCGCACATCCATGAGGATGACCTGCGGCGCCTGCCCCTCAGAGACCATGCGGTCAAAAACGTCAATCGCCGCCAGGCCGTCATCGGCTTCCATGACGACCTGCAGATCCGGCTGGGAGTTGACGAGCATGCTCAAGCCGCCGCGCACTAGGCGCTGGTCGTCAACGAGCATCACGCGAATCGGCTGGGTGGTCTGTGGTGCAGAAGTCTGTGGTGCAGAAGAGTACATAGTTTCAATCCTAGATCACGAGGTAGTAGAGGGCACCGCTATTAGAGGTCGCGGTAGGGCAGCGCCGCCTCAACGAGCCAGCCGCCGTCAGGCTGCAGACCGTAGGTGAGGGTGCCGTGGTAGAGGGCGATGCGTTCGCTCATGCCGCGCAGACCGTTGCCGCTACCGGGCACAGGGCGGGCAATGTGCTGAGCCACGGCAGAGGAAACCGGGTCGTTATGTACCCACAACTGCAGACCGTCCTCGCCCCAGTGAATGGTGACGGTGGTTGCCGCGCCGGGGGAGTGCTTGAGCGCGTTGGTGAGCGCCTCCTGCACGGTGCGGTACGCCGCCAGCTCGGCACCTTGCGGTAGGGTGCGCGCCATGGTGCCGGTGATTCCGGTGAAGGTGACGGGTAGCCCGGCGCGGCGACTCTGCTCCACGAGGGCAGGCACATCGTTGAGGGTGGGCACGGGTGCGTAGGCGGTTGCCTCGTCCGTGCGGAGTAGCCCGAGGAGGGAACGCATCTGGGTGAGGGAGTCGCGTGCCGTGTCTGCGATGAGTTCTAGGGTCTGCTCGGCAATATCCGGTTCGTTCTGCTGAGCCTGACCCCACTGCTCTGCCTGTTCGGTCTGTTGCTCTGCCTGCTGTGCCTGTTGTGTTTGCTGGGCGCGTGCGGTGCGGGCGCTTGCGGCGGCGTAGCGTGCCCCGTCCGCCTGGGAAATAATGCTGGAGAGCGAGTGCGCCACAATATCGTGCATTTCACGGGCGATGCGGGTGCGTTCATCCTGTGCGGCGAGGCGGCGTTCCTGTTCCTGCTCGTATTCGAGGCGGCGGGCGCGTTCTTTGAATTCCTCACTGCGCAGTTCGCGCATGCGGCGGGAGTCGCCGAGGAACCAGAAGACGGTGAAGATGGATCCGCAGAGCACGCCGAGCATCAGGGAGATGAAGATGCGGGCGGGCATGTCGTCCCAATGGTAGAGGAACGAGAGCGAGGCCTGCACGGTGACGGCGAGTGCGCCGACCCAGCCGAGAATGAGGGCACGGAAGCGGGTGCGGCGGGTCCAGTGCCTGCCGGTGTGGTAGGCGGCGAGGCTGACCGGCGGGTAGCAGGTGATGGCGAGTGAGCCGGGGTAGGGCTCCACGAGGGTGAGGCAGAGCGCCGCGATGACCACGTAGATGCTGCCGTAGGGGAAGCGGTAGCGGAAGTAGAGCGCGGTGGTGCTGCAGAGCGCGGAGATGAGCGGGATCCAGCCGTAGCCGTTGATGAAGGCAACGGAGAGTACGCAGCAGAAGAACTGCATGTGCGCGACGACGATGAAGTTCATCCAGCCGCGTTTGTCTCTGAGGTAGTTTTGCATGCGGCTGGAGGCGCTGATTGCGTCGGCGGGTAGGTCGCTGTTTTCTGAGCTGCCGCGGGTATGCGTTACGGCGTGGCCTGATTCGGCTGTCTCTGTGCTGTGCTGTGGGTTCTGCTGGGGTTCGGTGTGTTTGAGGGGCATGTTTCCAGTGTATCGGGGTGGTGGGGCGGGGCTGGGAGCCTCTTTCTACTCTCACATGCAGGGATATTTTGTGGGTTTGTGTGTGGGGGCGTGTGCTTGAGTGAGTATGACACGCCGAAAACACCTATTTTTAGTGACCTTGATTACTTTTTTGCAGATTGTTTATTCAACTAAAGCTTGAGAGTTTGGGGTTGTATGGGGTTCGAATTCGGGTTTAAGAGACTTGAAACTCCCTTAAGTAACCTATTTTGGTTGAAAAACCTTCAACCAAGGCGGAGAGTTTAGGGGAAACCCCCTCATCAAACCATTTTTGGAACCATTGCGGTACAGGTCCTTGATGGGTATAGTTTTAGCCGTACCCGAAATCTGCGCCGGTGGTCTATGACCCCGCAGAGCGAACACCAAGCGCTCTGAAACGCGAAAGTCCCTATGTAGGGGACCGGTTACAGCATTATGTCGTTATCACCAGAGGTTAGGCTCAAGCCGACTCACTCACTCGACTTGTTTCAAGTGATGTTTTCTGCCGCGCACGACGGCGGGTGATAACTCTTATTCCTCAAATGACATCACTCTCGAAGGACATATATGTCTACTAATATTTCTCGCCGCAAGGTTGTCGCTGGCGCAGCATGGGCTGCCCCGGTTGTTGCAGCATCCGCTGTAGTTCCCGCTTTTGCTTCCTCCACTGACTGTGCTGACCAGGCATCCCCGGCATACTCCATCGAAGGTACCTCCGCAGGCGCTAAGACTGTTCAGAAGTTCAAGGTTCCCGCTAAGGTTGACAAGATTAACTTCGTTATCAAGGGTGGCCCCGGTGGTACCCAGTACCCCGCAGTTCCCGGTGGTCGTGCAGCTATGCTGTCCGGCAGCATCGCTGTAAAGGAAGGCCAGACTGTTGAGATTGTGGCTGCAGCTGGTGGTATCGGTAACCACCCCCTGACTGCTGCTGAGGGTGGCGAAGGCTACGGTAACGGTGGTTCCTCCAAGGGCTCCGACATCATTCCCTCCAGCATTATCTCCAAGGTGAACGCTAAGTGGTCCGGTAACACCCAGCTGAACCGCTCCCTCTTCTCCTCCTCCGGTGGTGGCTCCTCCGCTCTCATTATTGACGGCACTGTGATTGCTGTTGCCGGTGGTGGCGGTGGCGTTGGCGTCATCAACGCTGGTGGTTCTAACATCAACGAGCAGTACAAGTACCCCGGTGCTGCTGATGCAGGTTGGTGGAAGTCTGACGGTGACCGCACTGCTCTGCCCTACCTGACCTCGAAGGCAGGTAGCGTATCCGGTCTGACCGGTGGTGCTGGTGAGCAGGGCTCTGGTGCCTACACCGTTGACCACAGCCAGACCATCACTGTTGAAGCAGGTAAGGGTGGTGCAGGCGGTGTCGGCGGTATCGGTGGTACCAAGACCGCTCTGCCGACCGCTACCTCCCCGAACGGTGAGGTTATCTTCTACACCACCAACAACCAGGAAATCTACGCTTCCTCCGCAACCGGTAACGCAGGTGGCGATGGCTTCACCGGTGCAGGTGCAGACGGCGTTGGCTCCTACTCTTACCAGATTGATAACAACGACAGCACCAAGAAGGAAGAGGGCGTTCTTAACGGCAAGGGCTGGGCTCTTGAATACCCCTCCACCGGCTTCAACTTCAATGGTCGTCAGTCCGTCGTCTCCGCAGGTGGCGGTGCAGGCTACGGTGGCGGTGGCTCCGGTGCTTCCACCTCTTCTGCTGCTATCCTGAAGCAGAAGTGGAACAATAACCCGAACGGTCTTCGTCAGCCCGTTGGCTTTGGCCAGCAGGGCGGCGCAGGTGGCGCAGGTGGTTCCTACCTGGCTCCCGATGTTATCGACCCTGTTGTTGCTACCTCTGAGCAGGTTGCGACCAACCGTGGTGACCGTAAGAACGGCTCCGTAGTTGTTACCTTCTGCCAGCGCTCCTAATAGCGTCTAAGTTCTTACCCTGTGAGAACTCGTAGATAAACAATATTCCCCGGCTGATGATTCAGTCGGGGAATATTGTTTTAACTGGCAGTACCCATCTAGCCCACCCCTCCCTAGCCCAGAGTCTGAGAACCCGCCCGCACACTCTACCGCCCACCCGCGGCGCGTATTACGGTAGAGGCATGACTGAAGCACGTAGCATCGACCTCGCCGTCATCCCCGGCGACGGCATCGGCCCCGAAATCATTACCGAAGCCCAGCGCATCCTCACCCGCGCCTGCGAGCTCGAAAACATCACCGTAACCCCCACCCACTACAAGCTCGGCGCCGAGCACTGGCTGGAAACCGGTGAAACCCTGCCCGACTCCACCATGGACGCCCTCAAGAAGCACGACGCGATCCTCTTCGGCGCCATCGGTGCAGACCCGCGCAGCGGCAAGATTCCCTCCGGCCTCATCGAACGCGAAATGCTCCTGAAGCTGCGCTTCGCCTTCGACCACTACATCAACCTGCGCCCCTCCCGCCTGTACCCCGGCGCAGTCTCCCCGCTCGCCACCCCCGGCAACATCGACTTTGTGGTCGTGCGTGAAGGCACCGAAGGCCCCTACATCGGCAACGGCGGCGTGATTCGCCAGGGCACCCCGCACGAAATCGCCACCGAAGTCTCCCTCAACACCGCGCACGGCGTGGAGCGCCTGGTGCGCTACGCCTTCGAGCTGGCGTCCACCCGCCGCAAGAAGGTCACCCTCGTACACAAGACCAACGTGCTCACCCACGCAGGTCGCCTCTACAACCGCTACTTCACCGAAATCGCGGCTGAATTCCCCGAGGTTGAGACCGACTACCTGCACATTGACGCGACCACCATCTTCATGGTCACCGACCCCGCCCGCTTCGACGTGATCGTCACCGACAACCTCTTCGGCGACATCATCACCGACCTCGCCGGTGCAGTGACCGGCGGTATCGGCTACGCGGCAAGCGGCAACATCAACGCCGTCGGCGAGTTCCCCTCCATGTTCGAGCCCGTACACGGCTCCGCACCGGACATCGCCCGCCAGAACAAGGCAAACCCCACCGCCGCAATCCTCGCCGGTGCAATGCTGCTGCGCCACCTCGGCCACGATGCAGCCGCAGCCCGCATTGAGGACGCCGTCGAAGCAGACATGCGCGAAAACGGCGCCACCGTGCGCGGAACCGATCAGGTCGGCGCGGACGTGCTCGTACGCCTCGGTTAAAACCCACGCGGCTAAAACCCACGCGGCTAAAATTCAGTAGCAGCTGAACGCGAAACACCCGTGAAGCCCGGAAGGAACACACCTTCCGGGCTTCACCCATATCTTCGCCGGTACAGCCCCTGTTCATATCCTGAATGGGAGAAAAGGTGTGCATGCGGCAAACGCATCTTTCCGGTACTCTAAAACAGGTCAGGCACACCCGCCCGGCACCTCGGCGGTGGACACCATCCACCACTAGCTTTGATGCATCCGACTAGCACAGACCGCTAGATGCACCATCTGCCCCGCACGACAACGCGCCCGGCGGCACACACCGGTCCCTCGCCCCGGCGCGAGAACCGCCACTCAAAGAACGCCCACAGAGGCAACTAGACGAAGAGGAACGCAGAACGATGGCCATCGAATTCAGCCACGAAGCAAACCAGTCACCCGCCACCGCCGAACGCCGCGCCGAAATCCTTGCAAACCCCGGCTTCGGCGACTACTTCAGCGACCACATGGTCACCATCGACTGGGAAGGCGACTACAAGACCGGCGGCACCTGGTACGACGCACGAGTTCACCCCTACGGCCCGCTCGTTCTCGACCCCGCAGCATCCGTGTTCCACTACGGTCAGGAAATCTTCGAAGGCGTCAAGGGCTACCGCCACGCCGACGGCTCCGTGTGGACCTTCCGCCCCGAAAAGAACGCGGCACGTTTCGCAAACTCTGCACACCGTCTCTCCCTGCCCGAACTGCCCGCAGAGACCTTCATTGAATCCCTGCGCGAACTCGTGAAGATGGACGAGCAGTGGGTACCCACCGGCGACGGTGAAGCCTTCTACTTCCGCCCCTTCATGATTGCAACCGAGGCGTTCCTGGGCGTTCGCCCCGCACGCCACGTGCAGTACCACGTGATCGGCTCGCCCGCAGGTAACTACTTCGGCACCCCCGAACCCGTGGACATCTGGCTCTCCACCACCTACGCCCGCGCAGGCGAAGGCGGCACCGGTGCGGCAAAGTGCGGCGGTAACTACGCAGCATCCATGATCGCCCAGACCGAAGGTGAAAAGCACGGCTGCAAGCAGGTTATCTTCAAGGACCCGCACCGCGGCGACGCTATTGAAGAGCTCGGCGGCATGAACGTGTTCTTCATCTTCGGCAAGGAAAACAAGATCGTTACCCCCGAACTGACCGGCACCATCCTTGAAGGCGTGACCCGCTCCTCGCTGATTCAGCTCGCTAAGGACCGCGGTATGACCGTTGAAGAGCGCGCCATCACCCTCACCGAGTGGCGTGAAGGCGTGGCAAACGGCGACATCACCGAAATCTTCGCCTGCGGCACCGCAGCAGTGGTCGCACCCATCGGCAAGCTCAAGGCAGAAGACTTCGAAATCCCGGCACCCACCGAGCACTTCGGCGAAATCTCCAAGAGCCTGCGCGAAGAGCTCGTCGGCATTCAGCTCGGCACCGTTGAGGACCGCCACGGCTGGATGACCCGCCTCATCTAAAACGTGAATCTAACGTAACCAGCGAAATCCCCGCAGGATGCCCCGCCCGACCCCGCATGTCGCGCGGTGAGCAACCCGCGGGGATTCGCTGTGCCCGGTCAGTGCTGTGCCCGGCGAATATTGCGCGCGGCGTTGATAGCGTGAGGGTAGGGGAGAGGAGGCGCACCCCGCCGAACTTAATAGTGTTGAACCCCGCCGGGCTAAACCCTGCCTTGCCAATTCCGCCCGCCGCTCACACCCTCGAAGGCTGGTACCCTAGAAAGTATGCGTATTGCACGATTTACCGTAAATAATGAGCTCCACTTCGGGCTGGTAGAAGGCGACGCAGGCGAAGAAACCCTGCGCGTCATCGCCGGCGACCCCTTCTACTCGGGCGTCGAACCGACCGGCACCACCTACCCCATCGACCAGGTGCGCCTGCTCGCCCCGATTATTCCCCGCTCCAAGGTGATTGGAGCGATCGCAAACTGGGCTGGAACCGAGGCGCCCGCCTCTCCGCAGTTCTTCCTCAAGCCCAACACCACCGTGATTGGCCCCGGCGACCCCGTGACCCTGCCCGAGTACTCCGAAGCCGTCAGCGCAGAAGGTGAACTCGCCGTCGTTATCGGTCGTATCGCCAAGTCCGTGCCTCTTGAGCGCGTGCACGAGGTCATCTTCGGCTACACCGTAGCCAACGACCTCACCGCCCGCGACCTGCTCGAAGACCGCCAGTGGACCCGCGCCAAGGGCTTCGACGGCTCCACCCCGCTCGGCCCCTGGATTGAAACCGACCTGGACACCGACTCGCTGAACATCACCACCTGGGTCGACGGCGACGTCGTGCAGGAGGGCAACACCTCCGAGATGCACTACTCCGTGGCCGAACAGGTGGCCGCAGCCTCCGAAATCTTCACCCTACTGCCCGGCGACGTCATCCTGACCGGCACCCCCGCCGGCGTCAGCGTGCTGCGCGACGGCAACGAAGTAGAGGTCGAGATCGAAGGCATCGGCTCCCTCGTCACCCGCGTGCGCGACTAAGCCGCCCGCGCCCAAAAACGTAACGTACATCCTGAAACACACCGTCAAGGAGACATCATGACCGAATACCACGGTCCCGTACTCAACAGCCCCGCAGACACCCGCGTCCGCTTCTGCCCCTCGCCCACCGGCACCCCGCACGTGGGCATGGTCCGCACCGCCCTCTTCAACTGGGCGTACGCACGCCACACCGGCGGCAAGCTGATCTTCCGCATCGAAGACACCGACGCAGCACGCGACTCCGAAGAGTCGTTCAACCAGGTGCTTGAATCCCTGCACTGGCTCGGCATCAACTGGGACGAAGGCGTTGGCGTCGGCGGCCCCCACGAGCCCTACCGCCAGTCCGAGCGTAAGACCGCAGGCATCTACAACGAGATTTTCCAGAAGCTCGTTGAAGGCGGCTACGTGTACGAAGACTTCTCCACCCCCGACGAGGTGAAGGAACGCCGCAAGGCAGCCGGTCAGGACCCGCAGCTCGGCTACGACAACTACGACCGCAACCTCACCGAAGAGCAGAAGGAAGCCTACCGCGCAGAAGGTCGCAAGCCCGTGTGGCGTCTGCGCATGCCCGATGAGGACATCACCTTCAACGACCTCGTTCGCGGTGAAATCACCTTCAAGGCAGGCACCGTACCCGACTACGTGGTCGTCCGCTCCAACGGCGACCCGCTGTACCCCTTCGTGAACCCCGTCGACGACGCACTCATGGGCGTCACCCACGTGCTGCGCGGCGAAGACCTGCTCTCCTCCACCCCGCGTCAGATTGCGCTCTACCGCGCACTCATCGACACCGGCGTGACCAGCTTCATCCCCGAATTCGGCCACCTGCCCTACGTCATGGGCCAGGGCAACAAGAAGCTCTCCAAGCGCGACCCCGAGTCGAACCTCTTCCTGCTGCGCGACTCCGGCTTCATCAAGGAAGGCCTGCTGAACTACCTGTCCCTGCTGGGCTGGTCCCTCTCCGCAGATCAGGACGTCTTCACCATTGATGAGCTCGTCGAGCACTTCGACGTACACGACGTTGTCGCCAACCCCGCACGCTTCGACGTGAAGAAGGCAGAGTCCATCAACGGCGACCACATCCGTGCGCTCGACCCCAAGGACTTCCGCGACCGCCTCATCCCGTACCTGCAGGCTGCAGGCGTACTCGGTGAAACCCTCACCGAGCGTGAAGAGCAGGTCCTCACCGAAGCTGCACCCCTCGTACAGGAGCGTATGCAGCTGCTCGGCGAAGCACCCGGCCTGCTCGCATTCCTCTTCAAGGCTGACGAAGAAATCAGCACCGCAGACGACGCACGCAAGCAGCTCAAGGAATCCGCACCGCAGGTCCTCGCCGCAGCGATCGAGGCTCTGGAGCCCCTCGAGGACTTCACCGCAGCCAACATCGAAGCAGCCCTGCGCGCCGCAATCGTCGACGGCCTGGAAATCAAGCCGCGCCTCGCATTCGGCCCCGTGCGCATCGCAGTGTCCGGTGAGCGTATCTCCCCGCCCTTGTTCGAATCCATGGAAATCCTGGGCAAGGAATCCTCCCTCGCACGCCTGCGCAAGCTTGCCGCTGAACTGAGCTAGCTATGAATCAATCGATTATGGGGAAGGCGCTGCTCAAGGGCACCCTCATGGCGCTCACCAACGCCTGCATTATCTGGCTGATTCTGTACATCGCCAACATGGACAAGTCCGTCTTGATGGTGGTCGCTGTTGTTGTTGCGGCAGCCTTCGGGTACGTGACCGCCTACTTCGAGGCGCGCGCCGCCCTGAACGCTCAAGAAGCTCAGGCACGGCACGCCCGCGGTGGCGACGTCAGCAGCTCGTCTGACGGCGTAGACACTTCGGATTCTTCGGACGAAGAGCGCGAGGACGACAAAGACGACTTCGTGGACCCGGGCCCCGACCCGGACGCGGGCGACTTCGACGCCGGAAGCTCCAGTAGCTCGGACTACAGTAGCTACAGCAGCTCCGACTACTCTGGCGGCGGCGATTCCGGTGGAGGCGACTCCGGCGGTAGTAGCGACTAAGCTCTAGAGAATCCCCTTATCCAGCGGGAATCAGACGACCGAAAGGTCTGAAGAAACCCGGCGGATAAGGGGATTTTTCATAAATTTGAGAATATTTTTTGTGATGGGTATTTCCTGTAAAACTACTAGTCGGTATCTTTTGCGGAGGTGAATCTGGCTCCATTTGAGGGAGTGTAGCAAGAATTTGGTTTGCGCACCCCGGTAAAGGCTCGTATAGTAGTACCTGTTGTTGCGACGAACTGAAAAGTTCAAAGCGAAAACATGCGGTTGTAGCTCAGTTGGTAGAGCACCACCTTGCCAAGGTGGATGTCGCGAGTTCAAGTCTCGTCAACCGCTCCGCTCAAGCCCCGAGGTTCGCCTCGGGGCTTTTTTGTTGTCTCTGGGGTTTTATTGTCTCCGGGGTTTTAGTTTTTGGAGGTGCGGGGGGCGGGGTCCTGTGATCTTTCCCGAGGCGGTTGCTTGGGTGGGTTGACTGCCAGACTATCTGACTACCTGGCTACCTGGGTGCTGGCTGCCGGGCTATCTGACGACCTGACTGTCCGGTCATCTGGCTATCGGGAGGCAATACAGGAAAAATCTTCAAAAAAATTTGGGATGCAAAGCGTGCGGGGGAGAGGTTAAAGCCACTCTCTGAGCCCCTTGGAAGCTGCTTTGAGGGGTGAAAATCGACCCCAAAACCCTCCTTTTTAAGAAATTTAAAAAACTTTTTAACCCCAAAAACCCCGGAAACACGCGGAAGTAGCGGGCATAAAACCGTGAATGTGAGGCGGCTCTCTAGATTTCGGCTTGCACGCCTCCAGAAAGACCCGTATAGTTATTACTCGTTCCGGTGATAAGTCGAAAGGCGAGAAACGGAACGGTAATGGGATATGGTGTAATTGGCAACACGAAGGTTTCTGGTTCCTTTGTTCTAGGTTCGAGTCCTGGTATCCCAGCTAACCTCCTCACGGAGGTTGCGGCCCCATCGTATAGCGGCCTAGTACTCCGCCCTCTCACGGCGGCAACACCGGTTCAAATCCGGTTGGGGTCACACTAGAAATAAACCCTCAGTCTTCTGGCTGAGGGTTTATTTGTTTATCCGGTAAAGACTGGTTTTAGATTCTACGGTGCCGCCGTGAGCCTCTCACGGCGCCGCTCCTTACGTCGCGGCACTCCGGGGCATGATGGATTTCCTCGCGCGCTCGGCATCATGCCCCTCCGTCACCGTTACAAACCGGTTGGGGTCACACTAGGAAAAAAGCCTGGTTTCTTCGGAAGCCAGGCTTTTTTGTTTATCCAGTGAAACCGGACTGAGATTCGGTAATGACTTAGCGACTTCAGCCATGGTTAAAAGCTATCCCTCAAAACGCTAACCCAGCCCCAAAGTCCGTACCTCATGACCAGAGTCCATAAGTCATTACTGAACCTGCAGTCACCTCTGGTGGGATGATCTTTTAGATTCCATGGTGCCGCCGCATACTCCTCGAGAAGGGAACGGGAAGAAAAAAAGGGGAGCGCAAAATTTGACCTTCACGCCAAGCCTCGGTATAGTCTTATCCGTAAGCGTGATTGGCGCAGTGGTAGCGCGCTTCGTTCACACCGAAGAGGTCACTGGTTCGAACCCAGTATCACGCACCAATAACCCCCGTTTCAAGGAACGGGGGTTTTATTATGCCCACCGGTATTTGTGTCCACAAGCAGTACAAACCCAGCCGCGGACACAACCACCCGAGAATGAGGTACCCCGTGACAACACCCGAACTCGCCGCAGCCACCGACTACGGACGCATGTACGCGCGCGTCCGCGGAGGAGAACCCCTCGTCCCCTCCATCACCACCGTCATCGGGCAGCACGCCAACGACCTCAGCGGCTGGCACGGGTACATGGCCGCCAAAGCCGCCCTCGAAGACCAGCGCGCCTACCGCGCCACCGGATCCCACGGCCTCAAATTCGCCATCATCCGCGACGCAGCCAGCGCCTCCGAACGATACCGCGACGCAGCCGCCGCCCGAGGCGACCGCGTCCACAACTACGCCGAAGCCGTCGCCCTACGCGCCATGGGCCGCGAACACAACCTCGACGAAAGCCGCGAACAGCTCATCATCAACGGCGAACAAGCCTACGCCGACCGCTTCGACGAATGGTGGGAAGCCTTCAAGCCCCGCCCCCTCGCCGCCGAAGTCACCATCTGGAACGACACCGTCGGCTACGCGGGAACCCTCGACCTCGTCGCAGAAATCGCAGGCCGAACCTGCATCATCGACTACAAAACCAAAGGCACCGACAAACGCGGCCGCGTCAAAGCACTCGACGAAAAAGTCGTCATGCAGCTCGTTGCCGGACTCAAAGCCGAAGAATCCATCGTCGACCCTGACAAAGGCACCTGGGAACCCTGGAAATACGGCGACGCACCCGTCCTCATGGGCGTGGCCCTCGGCGAAACGCAGGTGCTGCCGCAGCAGGCGAACCCCGCCGTGCTCGAACGCAACTGGTACAAGTTCTGCGCCCTGCGCCGCGTCTGGGAATTCGACCGCCAGGTCCAAGAATTTGAAGACCCCGCGCTCATGCCCGTAGTACCCCCGCCCGCGGTATAGGGGAGTAACGAGCGTAGGGGAGAGGCTCAAACCCCCTGAGGAGGTGAGCCTAGGGAGGTGAGCCCAGGGAGGTGAGGCTCAGCCCTCACCCTGCCGCCTCCACCCCAGCGCCTCGATTCGTTCTAGATTCGCGCTACTGAATCGGCGACAATAGAACAATAGGCAGAACGGCGCACCTGCTGTGAAGAATGCGCCCGCTGTGAGAACCTGCTCCTGGGAGACCCCTCCTGCCGAGAGAGCCCGCCAGCGCAGTTTCACCCGCGAGGTTCTACCGGCGCAGTTCTGCAGCCATATTGAAATCCGTAAGCACATTCCCGGCACCCGCCGGCAAAGGAGAACCATGACCATCCTGAGCATCCGCACCGTAGGCGACCCGGTGCTGCGTAGCGTCTGCGACCCCATCACCGTCTTCGACGACGACCTGGCACGGCTTATCGACGACATGCTAGAAACCATGTACGACGTGGGCGGCGTGGGCCTTGCCGGCCCGCAGGTTGGCATCTCCAAACAAATCTTCACCTTCGGCGGCATTGACGACCGCGAAGGCTACATTATCAACCCCGTGCTCGAAGTCGGCGAAGAAGACCAGGAAGGCGGCGAAGGCTGCCTGTCCGTGCCCGGTCAGAAGTCCGCGACCCCTCGCAAGAACTGGGCGCGCGTGACCGGCGTGGACCGCCACGGCGAACCCCTCGTGCTGGAGGGTGAGGGCCTGTTCGCGCGCATGCTGCAGCACGAAACCGATCACCTGCATGGCAAGCTGTTCATCGATCGCCTCGTGGGTGAAGACCGCCAGCGCGTGATGCGTGCCCTGCGCGCCGCAGACTACAACTCGGTTGCCGCGAAGACCGTGACCGAGCGTGCAACCCGCGTGGGCGGTGCCTTCGGCGGCGGTGGCGCGTTCGGTGCAGGCTCTGCCGGTTCCTCCTTCGGTAGCTTCGGAAAGTAGGCTCACATGCTCAACATTATTTACGCAGGCACCCCCGAGGTTGCCGTGCCCCCGCTCGACTACCTGGCGAACTCCGATAAGGTTCGCGTGGTCGGCGTGCTCACCCGCGAAGACGCCCCCGTGGGCCGCAAGCGCGTGCTCACCCCCTCCCCGGTCGCGCAGCGCGCCGAGGAGCTCGGCCTGCCCATCGTGAAGGCAAACCGCTGGAACGACGAAGCCGCCGCAGCCATCGCCGAGCTGAACGCTGACGCAGCCGCCGTGGTCGCCTACGGCGCCCTGCTGCCGCTGCCCGCGCTCGAATCCCTGCGCTACGGCTGGGTCAACCTGCACTTCTCCAAGCTGCCCGCATGGCGCGGCGCCGCCCCCGTGCAACGCGCCCTCATCGCCGGTGAGCAGGAAATTTTCTCCACCACTTTCCTGCTCGAAGAAGGCCTGGACACCGGCCCCACCTTCGAACAGGAATCCACCCCCGTAGCCGCCGACGACACCGCAGGCACCGTGCTGATGCGCCTTGCAACCAGCGGCGGCGCACTGCTTGAACGCACCTTCGAACGCCTCGAAGCGGGCGAGAACGGCACCGTGCAGGTCGAGGACGAGTCGGTCAGCTACGCCTCCAAGATGAGCATTGCCGACGGCCGCCTCACCTGGACCGAACCCGCCGAACAGATCCTGGCACGCTTCCGCGGCGTCACCCCCGAACCCGGCGCATGGTGCGAACTGGGCGAAAACCGCTTCAAGATCGGTGGCCTGGCGGTAGCCGACGAGCGCCTGGTGCAGTCCCTGACCGAGGCGAACGGCGGCCCCCTCGCACCCGGTGCGGTGCGTCTGCACGCAAAGAAGGTACTCGTCGGCACCGGTACCGAACCCCTGATGCTGCTGCAGGTTCAGCCTGCCGGTAAGAAAATGATGGATGCGCCCGCGTGGGCTCGCGGCGCTGGCAAGGACATGGCGGAAGGCCTGGTGGTACTCGCATGAGCAACGAAAAGCGCCCCTACAAGGGAGAACACGGCAAGCCCGGTCACGCTGGCAATGGCAAGCCCGGCAACGGCAAGTTCAGCCAGGGTGAGGGCGGTGCGAAGCGTAAGCGTCGACGACGCTCTGGCTCCGGCTCCGGTGTGAGTGAGCAGAACCGCCAGCAGTCACAAAACTCCGAGCGCTCGCAGAACCAGCGCACCCAGAACCAGCGTTCCCAGGGCCGCCCGCAGAAGTGGGACGACAACTCCCGCCCCGAATCGCGCACCGGCCGCCGCTTTGACGGCCTGACCAGCGTCGAACGCGCCGCACGCCGCGCCAAGACCGAACACGACGACACCAAACGCGGTGGCGGCGGCACCTCCCAGCGCAATAAGAGCGGCCACGAACGCAACCGCCGCTCCATGTCCGCCCGCGAATTCTCCGCGGCGGCACCCTCCGCACGCTCGCGTACCGCAGACACCGCCCGCGCAACCGTCTTCGACGTACTGCGCTCCGTAGCGGAATCCGACGCCTACGCGAACCTCGTGCTGCCCAAGGCGATTCGTAGCCACCGCCTCGACCACCGCGACGCAGGCTTCGCCACCGAGCTGACCTACGGCACGCTACGCCACCAGGGCACCTACGACGCAATACTCAGCCGCTGCGTAGACCGCCCCATCGAGAAGGTCGGCACCACCACCCTGATCGTGCTGCGCATGGGCGTGCACCAGCTGCTGAACATGCGCGTTCCCGCCCACGCGGCACTGAACCAGAGCGTGTCCCTGGCACGTGAAAAGATCGGTGCGGGCCCGGCAAGCTTCATCAACGCGGTGCTGCGCCGCGTCTCCGAGCGCACCCCCGAAGAGTGGTACGAACTCATCATCGAGGACGCGAAGGACGACACCGAGCGAATGGCTCTGCTCGCCTCGCACCCCGGCTGGATTGTGCGTTCCATGCGCCAGGCACTCGTCGCGCACGGCCGCCCCGCCTCCGAAATTGAGCAGCTGCTCGAAGCGGACAACCTCGCCCCCGTAGTGAACCTGGTTGCGCTGCCCGGCCTGGGTAGCCTCGACGAGGCCCGCGAACAGGGCGCCGTCGACGGTGAGCTGGTTGAAGGTTCGGCGCTGTACGCCTCCGGCGACTTGGCGCGCCTGGAATCCGTACGTGAAGGCACCGTACGTGCCCAGGATGCCGGCTCCCAGCTGGTGGCACGCGCGCTCGCCGCAGCACCCCTGGACGGCACCGACACCGCCTGGCTCGACCTGTGCGCAGGCCCCGGCGGTAAGGCGGCACTCCTCGGTGCGCTCGGTATTCAGCGCGGCGCATCCCTGGTCGCCAACGAGGCGGCACCGCACCGCGCCCAGCTCGTGGAATCCTCCATGCGCCCCCTGTCCGAGGACAGCTACACGGTACTCACCGGCGACGGCCGCCAGATCCGCGAGACCCTGCGCAAGAACGCCTCTGACCTGCCCGGATCCATTGAGCCCGGTCAGCTTTTCGACCGCGTGATGGTGGATGTGCCCTGCTCCGGCCTGGGCGCCCTGCGCCGCCGCCCTGAGGCGCGTTGGCGCAAGTCCCCGCGCGATATTGCCGAGCTACTGCCCCTGCAACGTCAGCTCCTGGACGCAGCCATTGAGGCGACCCGCCCCGGCGGCGTCATCGCCTACGTGACCTGCTCCCCGCACGCGGCAGAAACCCAGAACATTGTTGCCGAGGTGCTCGAAAGCGGCGCGGTCAGCCTGCTTGATTCCGCCGCCGCACTGCGCGAAGTCGCCCTGCACACCGAAGGCGCGAACGGCGAGCCCGTGAGCGTGCTGGCGGGGGAGAAGGACCCCGGCCACACCCCCGAGATCAAGGTCAAGAAGGGCGCGCCGGTCCTGAAGGCTTCGGAGAACCCGACCACCGCGCAGCTGTGGCCGCACGTGCACGGAACCGACGCAATGTTCCTCGCCCTGCTGCGTAAGAACTAGCCGCTTCACCGCCTAGCATCACTGGCCATACGGCACGGATTTGAAAGGAACCCCATGGGTATTGCCATTAACCCGTCGATTCTCTCGGCGGATTTCGCGAACCTGCAGCGCGAGCTGGAGCGCATTTCCACCGCAGACGCCGCGCATATTGACGTGATGGACAACCACTTCGTCCCCAACCTCACCTGGGGTCCGCCGGTGGTCAAGCGTCTGCGCGAAATCTCCCCGGTGCCGTTCGACGTGCACCTGATGATTGAGGACGCCGACCGTTGGGCACCCGAATACGCCAGCATGGGCTGCGAATCGGTGACCTTCCACGCGGAGGCGGCTATCGCCCCCATCAAGCTGGCGCGCACCCTGCGTGCTGAGGGTGCGAAGGCGGGTATGGCGCTGCGTCCGGCAACCGCCGTGGAACCCTACCTGGACATGCTCAGCGAACTGGACATGCTGCTGATCATGACCGTGGAACCCGGCTTCGGCGGTCAGGCGTTCCTGGACGTGACCCTGCCGAAGATCGCCCGCGCCGCCAAGGCGATTGAGGGGGCGAACCTGCCGGTGACCGTGCAGGTGGACGGCGGCATCACCGAAGAGACCATCCTGCGTGCCGCGGAGGCTGGCGCAACCTGCTTCGTTGCCGGTAGCTCGGTCTACGGTGTGGATGAGGCGCTCGGCGGTCCGGAGGCGGCAATCGCCTCCCTGCGTGAGGCGGCCGCATCGGTCAAGCGTTCCAGCGCCGGATGCGGTTGCGGCTGCTAGCGGTGCTCGCCGGTAACGGCGCCCCGTATCGATGACACCCCCGCATCTATAAAACTTCAACGCCCCGTTGCGAAGATTGCGCCCCGTCGCGGCTCTTCGCGGCGGGGCGTTTTGCGTGCCCGGCTTTCTCAACCACCGCAGATTTATAGCGAGGTAATAGCAGGGGAGAGACACCCAGTTAAGCGACATAGTGTCAGCAAGACTATGACAAAGCGTGAGATATGTTACCCCGCGCAATTCCGCGGTAAAACCGGGCATCCCGGCGGTCAGAAAAAGCAAACTGAACACATCTTGATGTAACACTCAGATATCTGTAAGGTTAGGTATAGTTTAGTCAAATCTAGGGGGAACTATGTCTTTCAACCGAACCGAGCTGACCGACGCCGAAAACCACGGCGCATCGGGCGTTAACCGCCGCGCATTCTTCGGCCTGGCGCTCGCCTCCTCGGCTGCTCTCGCCCTCGCGGCATGCAGCAGCGAGACCACCACGACCACCACTTCCGGCGGTTCCACCTCCGGTGGCAACAGCGGCACCCGCACCATCAAGGACATTGACGACGAGAATGTAGAAGTTCCCGCCAACCCGAAGAAGGTTATCGTCCTCTCCGAACCCACCCTCGACGGCCTGCTCGCCCTCGGCGTGACCCCCGTCGGTTCCGTCTCCGGTCGCGGCCAGTCCGGCGTGCCCAACTACCTTGCCGACCGCGCCAAGGGCGTGCAGATTATCGGCACCGTCGCCCAGGTCAACTACGAGCAGATCGGCAACCTTGACCCCGACCTGATTCTGGTCGACTCCACCGGCGTGGACAAGCGCTCCGAGGCCTTCGAAACTCTCAAGAAGATCGCCCCCGTCGTCTACTGCGGCTACGCGGGCGGAGACTGGCGCATCAACTTCCGCAACGTCGCCAACGCTATGAACATGGTCGACAAGGGCGAAGAAGTCATCAAGGCATACGAGTCAAACGCCGCTACGCTGAAGGACCAGCTCGCCCCCAAGTACGGCGACAAGACCTTCTCCATCGTCCGCTGGGCAGGCAACGGCCCCGCCCTGATCCTCAAGGAACTGCCCGCCGGCCAGGTACTCAACGACCTGGGCCTTAAGCGCCCCGAGTCGCAGGACCGAAACGGTCAGGGCCACTCCGAGCCCGTCTCCCTCGAGAACCTGGCAACCATCGACGCGGACTACATGTTCCTGGGCACCCTCGGCGGCGCAAGCCAGCAGAACCCGAACGCGCAGGGCTCCGCAGGTCTGCAGGGCGCCGAAGAAGCACTGAACAAGGCGAAGGAAACCTCCGGCTTCACCAACCTGAAGGCATTCAAGGACGACCACGTGATTCTCGTGGACGGCTCCAAGTGGACCTCCACCGGCGGCCCGCTACTGCTCGAGGGCATTATCGAAGACGTCAAGAAGGCGCTTCCGCTCTAAACGCC
Organism: Rothia sp. HMSC066G02; assembly: GCF_001813145.1. NCBI lineage: Bacteria > Bacillati > Actinomycetota > Actinomycetes > Micrococcales > Micrococcaceae > Rothia > Rothia sp. HMSC066G02. Next base: position 23,128 of record NZ_KV811590.1, read on the forward strand.
CCGCTCTAAATACCCTGTGAAGCAATCACCCGCTGAAGCTTCCGCCATCCTTCCCGCCGCGACCTAAAAACCGCGGCGGGAAGGGGATGCACGACCCACCACACCATCCTCAAGGACCACAATGACCGAAACTCGACCCGTGCGCACCGCAGCCCGCTACGGTGCCGTCGTGGCTCTCGCCGGCGCGCTCATCACCCCCGGAGCAGCGCTGACCGGCACCACTCTCGCATTCGCGGATACCCCCGCCGCCACCCAGCAGGAAGCTAAGGCTGCCGTGACCATCTCCACCGAGAAGTGGCGTGAAGGTAAGCTCGTGCTGCGCGGCACCGGCTTTACCAGCACCGCACCCGGTCGCGGCGCAGTGTTCGCCGTGAAGTTCCTCGACGCCCTGCCGGATGAAGCGCACCAGGCGATTAACCCGATCACCAAGAAGGGCGGCAACTCGCCCGCGAACTTCATGGCAACCGCCAAGGAGGACGGCACTTTTGAGGTTGAGGTGTCCCTGCCGACCCCCGAAAACACCGGTCTGACCGCTGAGCAGCTGAAGAACAAGGGCTGGACCGTGGAGGGTACCAGCCACCGTATTCAGGTGCTTTCCGGTTCCCTGGGTGGTACGGATGCGGACGGTAACACCTACGACCGTCGTGCATCTGTGTCGCAGAATATTACGCTGAGCGATCCGGAGCCGAGCCCCGCACCGACCGCAGAGCCCACTGCTGACCCCAGCGCCACCGCTGAGCCTTCTGCGACTGCCGAGCCTACCGCTGAGCCCAGCGTAACTGCAGAGCCTTCTGCAACTGCCGAGCCTACCGCTGAGCCTTCTGTGACTGCCGAGCCTACTGCGGAGCCCTCTGCTACCGCAGAACCCACCCCGGCACCTACCGCAGAGCCCACCGCTGACCCCAAGCCTGCTGACCCCAAGCCCGCGAACCCCGTGAAGGCGAATGTCACCATCTCCACCGAAAAGTGGCGCGAAGGCAAGATTGTGGTGCGCGGTGAAGGCTTCGTGAGCAACGCCCCCGGTCGCGGCGCCGTATTTGCGGTCAAGTTCCTGGATGCCCTCCCCGATGATGCACACCAGGCCATTAACCCCCTGACCAATAAGGGTGGCAACTCGCCCGCGAACTTCATGGCAACCGCCAATGAAGACGGCACCTTTGAGGTTGAGGTTCCCCTACCCACCACCGAAAACACCGGTCTGAGCGCTGAAGATTTGGCTAAGGCAGGCTGGGCTACCGAAAATTCCGAGCACAACGTGCAGATTCTCTCCGGTTCCTTGGGCGGAGCAGATGAGCAGGGTAAAAACTACGACCGCGGCGTGTCTATCCGACAGAAGATTAAGCTCAGCGACAAGGCTCCGGAGTACGCCCCCGGTGACGCGCCCGAGCCGGTCAACGCCTCCGAACTGACTAACGGTAATGGCGTGCAGGTGAGCCGTGACGGCTCCACCGTGACCGTGACCGTGCCGAACGCTGAACCGGGCACCTGGGTGTACGCCGCGACCTACCTCGGCAACTCCCCGCAGACCCTCTACGGCTCCGGCTGGAAGCGTCTGGATAACAACCGCAGCTTCAGCTACGAAACCACCGTGAGTATGCCCGCCGCCACCTACCGTGTGGTCGTGCACAACGGCAACCAGGGCGCTGAAAATGCGGTGCTCGGTTTTGCTGACATGACCGTGGAACGTGCCGTTACCCCTCGTCAGGAAGTTTCCCGCGATGAGCAGGACGCCACCGACCAGCAGGTCGAAGAGCTGAACGAGAACCCCGCAACCGCAACCTCCACGGCACCTGTGCCCATGCGTAACGCAGGCGGTCGCATCAGCACCCGCGCCACCGACGTAGACGCATCCCTCGCCGCCCTCTCGCAGAGCACCGCTCCGGTCGTGAACCGCGTGCAGGCTAAGGCGAAGGTTCAGAACGCGCAGAAGTCCCTGGCTACCAGCTTGCAGAAGACCGAAGCCAACGCGAAGAAGGCTGCGAAGGCAGCCGCTGGTTCGCAGAACTCGCAGAACTCGCAGAACACGCAGGGTTCGCAGAACTCCGCCGCTGGCACCAAGGCACAGGGCCCGACCATTGAGGGTACTGAGCTGACCGGTCTGACCAAGTGGCTGGTGAACAACGCCAATAACCTGCTGCTCTCGGCGGCTGGCCTGGTGGTTTTGGCTGCGGCTCTGCTGTTGCGCACCTCCAAGAAGTAAGCTCTCTGACCACACATTCACACCGGCACCGGCTCACGCCCCACACTTTTGACCCTGCACCCTTGAACAGGGGCGTGGATCGGGTGCCTCCAACCATTCGGGTCACGACCCGCTGAACTGCACCTCCACGAACCCGGTAGCGTTCAGCTTCGACCCCGGTAATTTTGAAAGGACCACCATGCGTGCACCTTTTTCGGGAGCCCCGAAGGCATCCCTGACCTCTAAGGCGCTGACCGCCTGTGCTGCCGCAACCCTGGCGCTGGGCTTGGGCGTTGGCACTGCATCCGCTCTGCCTCCGGGCGGTGCGAAGGCATCTACCCCCGGCACCTCTTCGACTGTTTCCTCCTCTGTGAGCGAGCACGGCGTGATTTCCTTTAGCGTGAGCGGCTTCCCCGCAAACACTGTGGTGTCCGTGAAGGTGGACGACGGTAACCTGTGCCCCTCCGATGCGGCACAGGGCGCTTGCGTGGTGCACCAGCAGAAGACCGATGGCAACGGTAACGTCTCCGGTTCCTTCGTTCTGCCGGATGTTGGCGCTGGCACTCACACTCTGCGTTTCCTTGCAACTGGTGAGAAGCGTGACAAGGACGGCAAGTACCTGGGCACCGAGGCGTACAGCAACCGTAGCCCCGAGTTCACCGTGGTGGGTGAGGGCGGTTCGGATAATTCCTCCTCGAACTCTTCGGGTTCTTCCTCGAACCGCGGCTCTTCCAGCTCGAAGAGCAACGGTGGTTCCTCGAACGGCGGCTCGAACTCTAACAACTCAGACTCTGCAGACGAGGCTCAGGGCTCTAACGATTCCAACGAGTCCTCGTCCAATGGTGGTTCGAACGGCTCCTCGAATGGTTCTGCAGGTGGCGCGGCTGAGGCTGAGACCGTGTACACCGACGCTGAGGGCAACACCATCACTAAGGAGGAGTACGACCGCCTGAACGCGGAAGCTGACTCTTCCGGTACCTCCGGTACCTCTGGCTCTTCCGCTGCGCCTGCTGCTTCGGCTTCTGCAAATGCCCAGAAGAAGGCGACCGCTTCGGCGAGCGCGTCCTCTTCGGCTGCTGCGCGCGGTACTGCGTCAAACCCGAGCGCTTCGGCTTCGGGCGCGGCTAACACCGCATCCACCGTTCAGACCGTGACTTACGGTGCTGCGTTCCCGTGGATTGGCGTGGTGGTTCTGGGCGTAAGCATTGTGGGTGCCGCTGCGCTGCTGCTGGCCCGCAAGCGCTAAGACATAACGTCGGATGCGGGTGGGGGAGTACCCTACCCGCTCCGGCGTTTCTCTCATTATCTACCGGTGTGCCGGGTGCCCCCTCTTGCGGCGGGGTGCCGGGTGCGCCTCCCCGTTTTCTTGTATCGAGCATAAGGAGCATAGTGGCCCGCACGAGCTCATTGTCCCGAGGTGTTCAGCAGGAGAGTACGTCCCGTCAGGGGTCTGTGATTCAGGGGCAGAAGTTGGGTAAGCGCCTGGCTTTTCTGTTCTTGTTTGCGGTGCTTTTGGTGGGGGCTGTGGCTGCTTCTTTGCTGTTCGGGTCGAATAATCTTCCGCCAGATCAGGTTCTGGCTGTTTTCAATGGCACTGCTTCTGAGCAGGCGCAGACGATTGTGATGGAGCAGCGCATTCCGCGTACCTTGGTGGGTCTTGCGGCGGGTGCGGCGTTGGCGGTTGCCGGTTCTTTGATGCAGTCGTTGACTCGTAACCCGCTGGCTGAGCCCGGCCTGATGGGTGTGAATGCCGGTGCTGCGGTGGCTGTGATTGCTTCCGTGGTGGTTTTTGGCGTGATGGGTATTTGGCAGTACATGGTTGCTGCGACGATTGGTGGCGCGTTGGCTGCGGTGCTGGTGTACACGCTGGGTCGTGGTCGTGACGGGTCGATTGTGAAGCTCGCTCTGGCGGGTGTGGCGATTTCTGCGGCGCTGTCGGCGATTGCACAGGGCCTGATTTTGGCTGATCAGGATGCATATAACGAGTTCCGTGTGTGGGTTGCCGGTTCGCTGGAGGGCCGCGGTATGGATATCGCGTCGACGGTGGGTCCGGTGATTCTGCTGGGTATGCTGGTGGCGTTCTTTGTGGCTCCTGCGATTAATGCTCTGAGTATGGGCGAGGAGGCGGCGACCAGCCTCGGCGTGAGTGTGCGTACGACCCAGAATTTGACGTTGCTGGCGGTGACGGTGCTTGCCGGTGCGGCGACTGCTGCGGTGGGTCCGATTGGTTTTGTGGGTTTGGCGGTGCCGTTTGTGGTGCGTGCCCTACTCGGTAATGATGTGCGCTGGGTGAATTATGGTTCGGCGCTGTTGGGTCCGGTGTGGCTGCTGTGTGCTGACGTGTTGGCGCGTGTGCTGGTGGCTCCGCAGGAGACTCAGGTGGGTATTGTGGCGACTCTTGCCGGTGCCCCGGTGTTCTTGTTCTTGATGACTCGTCGTAAGGTGGAGGCTCTCTAATGTCGAATTCTTCCGCTGTTTCGACGGCGACCGTCACCACTGCAGCTAATCGTTCTGTGCGTCGTAGCGGCCGCGATTTGGGTGGCCGCCCGGTGTTGACTGTGCGCGGTCCGCTGAGTGCTCAGGTGCCGTGGCGTGTGCTGATTTTGAATGTGGCGTTGGTGGTGCTGATTGCGGCGCTGGCGTTTTGGGGCATGTTGCAGGGTGATTATAAGATCGCCCCGGAGAAGCTGATCCCGGCGCTGCTGGGTGAGGGCAAGCAGATTACGGTGACTTTCGCTCAGCAGCGTGCGGCGCGTATTGTGGCGGCGCTTCTGGTGGGTGCGGCGCTTGGTCTCTCGGGTGCGATTTTCCAGGTGATTTCGGGTAATGCCCTGGGTTCGCCGGATATTATCGGCTTCACGAATGGTGCTGCGACCGGTGCGCTGTTGCAGATTATTGTCTTCAATTCCGGCCCCGTTGAGGTTGCTCTGGGTGCTGTGGTTGGTGGCTTGGCGACTTCGGTGCTGGTGTGGCTGTTGACGCGCCGCACGGGCCTGCATGGCTTCCGCTTGGTGCTGGTCGGTATTGGTGTGGGGTCGACCCTGGCGGCGTTCAATGCGCTGCTGGTGGTGCGTGCTTCGCTGACTCAGGCGCAGACCGCGGCGTCCTGGCTTGCCGGTTCGCTCAATGACATCACGTGGGAGCGCACCTACGCGCTGATGGGTCTGCTGCTCGTGGTGACTCCGCTGTTGCTGATGCTGGTCCGCCCGCTGGGCGCGATTCGTTTTGGTGACCAGGTGGCATCCGGTTTGGGTGTGAGCGTGAACGCGTACCGTGTGGCGGCTCTGTTTATCGGTGTGCTTCTGGTTTCGCTGGCGACCGCGACGACCGGCCCGATTGCCTTTGTCGCCCTGGCGGCACCGCACATCGCGAAGACCCTGTCTCGCAGTGGCGGGGTGGGCTTCACCTCCGCGGCACTTATGGGTGCGCTCATGGTGCTCGGCTCTGACCTGATTGGCCGATTCGCTGTTCCCGGACGCATCATTCAGGTGGGTGTGGTGACCGGCGCGATTGGCGGCCTGTACCTGATTTACCTGATTTACCTCGAAAGGAAGAAGAGCTAGTGAACGCTAGTGTGACGACCCGCCTTGAAGGCGAGAACATGGTGGTTGCCTACGGTGAGCATACGGTGCTCAACGGGGTAGATTTTCAGGTGCCGGAGGGGGAGCTGACCGTTATCTTGGGCCCGAACGCCTGCGGTAAGTCGACCACCCTGAAGGCTCTTGCCCGCGTGAACCCGCTCAAGCAGGGTGAGGTTCGCCTGGACGGCACCCCGCTGCCGCAGATGAAGTCCCGCGCTATCGCGAAGATCTTGGCGATGCTGCCGCAGACCCCGGAGGCGCCTAGCGGCGTGACCGTGGCAGATGTGGTGGCGCGCGGCCGCTACCCGCACCAGTCGCTGCTGCGTTCCTGGTCTGATGAGGACGAGCGCGCCTGTGTGGAGGCGATGCAGGCGGCGAACGTGCTGGAGCTTGCTGAGCGTCCCATTGAGGCGCTTTCGGGTGGTCAGCGTCAGCGTGTGTGGATTGCCATGACCCTGGCGCAGCAGACCCCGCTGATTCTGCTCGATGAGCCGACCACTTACCTGGACATCACGCACCAGATCGAGGTGCTGAACCTGACGAAGAAATTGCATTCCGAAGGGCGAACGGTAGCCGTGGTGTTGCATGACCTGAACCTTGCTTTCAGGTATGCTACTCATGTTGTGTTAATGAAGCAGGGCCGGATTATCGCTCAGGGCGATCCGCGTGCGATAATTACACCGGAACTTATCCAGGAAGTTTTTGACCTGCAATCGGTTATTATTCCTGATCCATGCACTGGCACCCCTTTGGTTATTCCGAAGGAGAACCAAACAATTCATATTGCCGCTGACGCTATTTCGGCGGCCCGCGAAAGCGAATAGTTTTCGCCCCTAAGCCGCGTGGGAGTTAGCGCCAACCGTCTCAGTACGGGTGGAAAAGCTCGGCATTGCGCCGAGTAGCGAACGTTAGGATCTGAGGGACCCAGGATCCCCTGCGCGTAGGGCGCCTACCCGGTGCTCGCCCGTCTTTGACGCATGAACGGCTCCGAGCACTGGGTAGGTTCCATTTTGGGAACCCGTAGATGAGGCACCGAGACTGCCGCATGAGACCTTCACTGTTTGAAGGTTTGATGCACGGTCTCGGTGCCTCATCTCTTTTAACTTCTGGGCTGGGCTGGTCTTAGGTGGGGCTGGGCTGGGTTGGTCTTAGGTGGGGTTGTGGCGGCTTGCGCTTGGGTTTTAGGAGCCCGCGCTCGCTGTCATGAATGTCATGTTGTGGTTCTTTCGCTTTTCCCTTTGGCTGGAGTTTGGGTAAGGGATACCATAGAGTGAGGTAGTAGAGGCTAACTAACGATAATGCGCCTCCTCACCGATTCTCACCGATTGAGTGTTTCCACAGACCAAGGAGGAACCGTTGGGCGAGCACGAACCCACCGCGACCGTTCCCGCGCAGAGTATTTCTGCACAGAATACTTCTGCCCAGAACACTTCTGAACAGGCTACTTCTGCGCAGCCGCGTACCGTTGCGCCGGCTGTGCGCCCGACCCCTCCTAAAACCCCGCGCCCCGTACCGGCACCGCGCGTGGACAGCCCCCTCATCAGCGCCCTCATCGCCGAGGCGGTCAGCCCCGAAGAGCTGAACGCCCGCATCGTTGAGGCCGTCTCCGAAGGCACCCCCATTATTGAGCCGGTGCACCGCGAAGACGGCAGCATCAGCGAGAACGAGCGCATCGTCACCTTCCTCTACCACAATGAGCAGGCGGAGCAGGTGCTCATGTTCATCAACCGCCTGACCGATGAGAAGAACCTCGACCGTTCCCTCATGACCCGCATTGAGGGCACCGCCTGGTGGCAGCTGAGCATGCAGATGGAAACCACCTGGCGCGCCTCCTACAACTTCTTGCCGGCGCTGCCCGGCGAGCGCCCCGCCTGGCTGGGCGATGACGACCAGGTGCGCCTGCGCGCCGCACTGGACTCCGGCGAGGGCGACCCGCTGAACCCCGAGACCGCGTGCAACCGTATCGGTCGTTGCATGGGTGTGGTGCAGCTTGAGCACGCGCCGGTGCAGGAGTTCCTCCTGACTCAGGAAGAGATTGACGCGCTGCCCGCCCCCGAGTGGATGCAGACCTCTGACGGTCACCAGTATGTGCTCGGCCGCGTGGGTGACCCCGCCCCGGATGCGCCGCTGTTCATCCAGTTCGACGGTGAGATGTGGTTCAGCCAGGGTATGGAGCACACCCTCAACCGTGCCCACGAGGCCGGTCGTATTCCGGCGATGCACGTGTTCTTCCTGCACTCTGGCGGTCGTGAGAACCGCTGGAAGGAGCTGAACGGCGACAACCCGATTGCCGACTACCTGGTAGAGATCGCGTTCCCGCACCTGGAGGCAGTGCACTGCATTAAGACCGCGCCGCAGAACATTGTGATTAACGGTCAGTCGCTGGGCGGGCTGTCCTCCCTGCTGGCGGTGCTGAGCCGCCCGGAGGCGTTTGGCGGCGCGATCGCGCAGTCTTCGTCGCTGTGGCAACCGCAGGTCATGGACCGCCTGGACGAGCTGGAAGCGGCGGGTGAGATCGACCGCCTGCGCCACCTGTACCTTGAGATTGAGGTGGGGGAGCAGGAGTGGGTTCTGGTGCCTCCTCACCGCGAGCTGAAGGAGCGCCTGGAAAAGCTGGGCCTGAAGAATGTGCGTTGCACGACCTTCAACGGCGGTCACGATTATGCGTGCTGGCGTGGTGCGATTGTGCCGGCGTTGGAACGTATTATTGCTGCCCGCCGGGAGGCTGAGCGCGCTGAGCGGAGCTTAGCTGAGGAGTAGCGAGAGATCGCCTAGGGATCCTGCACGGGTAGAGCACACCCCGCATGGTGGGCGTGCGCGGTTCCCGTTAGGGTAAACACCGCCGCGCCCGTATCCTAGAGAAGTACAGCCTAAGAGAAGTGCAACACTACCGCGCCGCGAGGGGTGCCGAAGGGTACCCGGCGCAGGTTGCGCACCCGCCCTCATTGACGAGATGGCATCACGCTGCGAACGCACGCAGCACGTGAGCGCTATAGAAACCGCAAACGACACAGAAATCGAGAGAAGATGACCGTAGAACGTAGCCCCCTGGCCCCCACGCCGCTCATCCCCGAGTCTTTTGCCGCGAAGTACCGCGAAGCCGGCTACTGGATTGACCAGACCATCCCCGAGTTCCTGCTAGATGCATGCCGCGCGAAGCCGCACTTCCCGGCGCTGGTGGCGCTCTCGCACGCGCAGCTCGATGAGGACGGCAAGCCCCAGCAGATTCGCCTCTCCTACGGTGAGCTGGAGGCGGCAGGTCGTGCCGCTGCGGCGCGCCTCGTTCAGGCTGGCGTGCAGCCCGGTGACCGTGTGCTGCTGCAGCTGGGTAACACCGCCGAGTACCTGGTGTACCTGCTGGGTATTTTCTGGGCGGCGGCGTTGCCGGTGTTCTGCCTGCCGCAGCACCGCACCACCGAGCTCGTGCACTTTGCGACCCGCACCGACGCTGCGGCGCACGTGTTCTCTTCGCTGACCCCGGGCGCAGATTTCACCGCCCTGCACGAGGACGTTGCCGCCGAGCTGCGCAAGAACTCCCTGGAGCCGCCGGTTGCTATTGACGTTGCGGAGCCGCTGACCCCGCTGACCGAAGAAGAGCTCGCTGAAGAGTTCGTGCCCGGCGTCATTCAGAACACCGAGAACCTGCGTGCGAGCGAGCAGGTGGCGTTCCTGCAGCTCTCCGGCGGTACGACCGGCATTTCGAAGCTGATTCCTCGCACCCACGCCGCCTACCTGTACTCGGTGCGCGGCTCGGTCGATATCTGCAAGCTGAACAACAACACGACCATGCTCGTGGTGCTGCCCGCCGCGCACAACTTCACGATGAGCTCGCCCGGTATTCTGGGCGTCATGTGCGCCTCCGGCAAGCTGGTGTTTGCGGCGGATCCGTCCCCGCAGACTGCGTTCCACCTCATTGAGATGGAGGGTGTGACCACCTCCGCGCTGGTGCCGCCGCTGGCTCAGGCATGGGTCGCCTCCGCGGAGAAGCGCGGCGTGTCCCTGCCGTCCCTGCAGACCCTGCAGGTGGGCGGTTCGAAGCTGGCCCCGGCGGTTGCGGGCAAGATTGAGTCGGTGCTCGGCTGCACCGTTCAGCAGGTGTTCGGCATGGCTGAGGGCCTGGTGAACTACACCCGCTCGACCGACCCGATTGAGCTGCGTCTGAGGACCCAGGGCTACCCGATCAGCCCCGACGACGAAATCCTGATTGTTGATGATCAGGACCAGCCGGTCAAGCGCGGCGAGAGCGGCCACCTGCTCACCCGCGGCCCGTACACGATTCGCGGCTACTACCTGGAGGAGAACGCGAACCGTTACGGCTTCACCGAGGACGGCTTCTACCGCACCGGCGACATTGTGCGACTGGTTGCCGGCAAGTACCTTGAGGTGACCGGCCGTGCGAAGGACCAGATTAACCGCAACGGCGAGAAGATTGCCGTGGACGAAATTGAAGAGCTGGCGCTGACCCACCCCGACGTTTTTGACGCCGTGGTTCTGGGCATCCCGGATGAGACTGTGGGCGAGCGTGTGGGCCTGGTCATTGTGCCGCAGGAAGGCGCCGACCTGGGCGAAAACCCGCGCCGCACGATGCACGAGTTCTTCACTTCGAAGAAGCTCGCCGACTTCAAGATCCCGGAGCGCGTGCAGGTTCTGCAGGAGCTGCCCACCACGAACGTGGGTAAGATTTCTCGCCGCGAACTGCGCGCCAAGCTTGCCGAAATTTTCGGCTAAACCCTTTGAGCTGACCATTTTCAGCTAAACCGTACGCCCTTATTCCTACCCCTATTGAGGAGAAAAATGTCCGCATTTGAGACCCTGCGCCCCATCATGGAGAAGTACATCGTCGAGCCCGACTCCCTGCAGACCGCTTTTGACGAGCCGACCACCGACCTGTTCTCCCTAGGCATGGACTCTATGGGCGCATTCGCCCTGCTCGACGACCTTGCCGCTGAGGGCGCCGTAATTGAGTTTACCGAGCTGGTGGAGAACCCGACCGTGGAGTTCATCGCCTCCCGCCTGGGCTAAGCGTTATCACACCCCGAGTGCCCGCCTGCCGCGAATGCAGGCGGGTACCCGGGGTGTTTGCTACTCGCCTCGTTTTTCTGTGCGCCGGTTTTACGCCGTGTTGTGTAGCTGCGTTTACCCCTGTCAGCGCACTTCTGTCAGCGCACTTCTGTCAGCGCACTTCTGCCAGCGTGAAGCGGCGGGGCAGTAGCCTACCTTTCACACCTACCTTTAACACACCGCATATCTCATCCCTAATCCAGACCCCTAATCCAGACCTTTGAGAGGCCACCATGGGCGTAGCTGATACTACCGCACCCGCTAGCTTCGGGACTGCTTCCGACCTTCGCACCGCCGCGAACCCCTCCGCACAGCACAGCGCTGACAGCCCCTGGCTACCGCTGACCACTAACGCACGCGGCATCTACTTTGCCGCCGCGATTGACCCGACGAACCCCTGCTACAACACCGCGGAGGTTCTGCAATGCCCCGCAGACACCGACCTCGCCCTGCTGCGTGAGGCTTTTGAGCAGCTCTACCGCGAGAACGAGGGCTTCCGCGTGCGCACCCGCATTGCCGATGGTGCCGCCTCCCAGCAGATTCTGCCGCTTGAGGCGTTCCTCGAGGGTATTGACCTGCTCGTGGACGGAGGCGAACTGGACGGGGGCGAACTGGAGGAGGGCGAGCTGAGCGGCACCGCCGAGGCGGGGGAGGAGAACGCCTCTGACCTGCCTGACTCAGCCCTGCCCGACTCTGATTTGCCCGCGCCGGTGCGTGCCTGGGCGCAGCGTCTGCTCGCCCAGCCCCTCGCCACCGATGAGGGCGTGACCGTGCGTAGCGCAGTGGCGCGTTACGGCGGGTTCCTCTGGGTTTATCACTCGTTCTCCCACGTGGTTGCCGACGGGTTCGCCGCGTTCAACGGCCTCTCCCGCGTGGCGGCGATATACCGCGCCCTGTCCGCCGGTCAGCCGGTTCCGGCAACCCGCCGCATGAGCCTGCAGCAGCTGCTCGACGCCGACGATGCCGCCTCCACCGCCCGTGACAAAGACGTCGCCTTCTGGGAGGCGAGCGGCGCCCTGGAGCAGGAAGACACCTCGCTGGCGGGTCGTACCGCCTCCCCGTCGGCGCAGTCTGTGCGCCTGGCGTTCAGCATTGACGTGCCCACCCAGCAGGCCCTGCTGGATGCGGCAAAGCAGCACGCTGTCTCCTGGCCCGTGCTGGCGACCGCCGCCGTCGGCTCCTACCTGGCGCGTGTGGGCGGCTACCCGCAGGCTTCGTTCGGCGTGCCGCAGATGAACCGCATGTTCGCCCGCACCCTGCCGGAGGCGACCCGCGCCCTGGGTACGGCGAGCGCGCAGACCGGCTGTACCGCGGTGAACGTTCTGCCGGTGCAGGTTGCGGCGACCTGCCCCATCTCGGAGTCCCTGCACTCGGTGAAGGAACAGTACGCCCGCAACGCGGAGCATCCGCTGGCTCGTCAGGAAGACCTCGAACGTACCGCGCGTAACGCCCAGTCCAGGCTGTTTGGTGCGCAGATTAACGTGGTGCCCTTTGACGCGGTGCTACCGCTGGCGGCACCCTCGAAGGACGAGTCCGGAACTGTACAGCCGGTACCGACTGCGCGTATTCACAATATCTCTGCCGGTCCCGTTGCTGACGCGACCTTCACCCTGCGCGGCATGCCCGGCCGCGGCAACAGCATCTCCTGCGAGATTGACATGAACCCGGCGCTCTACACCGCTGAGGAGCTGGAACGTCACGCCGCCCGCCTGCGCGAGTGGCTGCCCGCCTACGCGGCGGAGGCGCAGCGCGAGGGCGCCTCCCTGAACAACCTTGGTTTGGCGACCGAGGCGGAGCTTGCGACCCTGCGCGAGCTGACCGCCCCGGCGCTTACCGAGCACCCGATGGAGTACAAGACCCTGCTGGGTCGCTTCCGTGATGCGGTGGCGGCGCATCCGCAGGCGCTCGCGGTGCTGGATTCTGCCCCCGCGCCCGGTGAGGTGCTCACCCCCGAGTCGGAGCGCGCCTACGCTTTTGACCGCGCCCTCACCTACGCCGAACTGGACGAGCGCGCCCGTGCGCTTGCCGCGCAGCTGCTGGACTGGGGTGTTCGCCCTTCCGACGCAGTGGGTCTGCGTGTGCACCGCGGCGCCGAGCAGTACGTGGCGCTGTACGCCCTGCTGTACGCTGGCGCCACCTACGTTCCGGTGCTTCCTGATCTGCCCGCCGAGCGTGTGGGCGTGATGATGGAGGACGCCGAGTGCTCCCTGCTTCTGCACGGCCCCGGTCTGCAGCCGCTGAGCGCGGAAGAGCTGAACCCGCAGGAACCGCAGCGTCACGCAAACCTGCCCCAGCACACCCTACCGCAGCTGAGCATCGAGGAAGCTGTACAGGCACCCGCCGCTGAGGAGCTTCCGGGCGCGAAAACCGGCCTGGACGAGGACGCCTACGTTCTCTTCACCTCCGGCTCCACGGGCCGTCCGAAGGGCGTTGCCATCAGCCACCGCTCGATTGACAACCGCCTGCGCTGGCAGCAGCACCAGATTCCGGTGGGGGAGGGCGACCGCGTTCTGCACAAGACCCCCATCTCCTTTGACGTGCACGTGTGGGAGCTGTACTGGCCGCTCGCCGAGGGTGCCGCCGTGGTCATTGCCGCCCCGGATGGGCACCGCGACCCCGCCTACCTGGCGCGCGTGATTGCCGAGCAGTCCGTCACGGCGGTGCACTTTGTGCCGACCATGCTGTCGGCGCTGACCTCTTCGCCGGCGGCGCGCCGCATCCTGGCTGATGCTGGCTTCGGTCAGGGTCGAGAGCAGGCCCTGCGCTATGTGGTTTGCTCGGGTGAGGCGCTGCAGAAGGACCAGGTGCAGGCTGCGGGCGAGGTTCTGGGCGTGTACCCGCTGAACCTGTACGGCCCGACCGAGGCGGCGGTGGACGTGACCTTCTGGGAGACCTCCACCGACCCGCAGCGCGAGAGCGTGCCCATTGGCGAGCCGGTCTGGAACACCGGCACCCTGATTCTTGACCCGACCGGCCACCCCGTGCCGGTGGGCGTGACGGGCGAACTGCACCTGTCGGGTGTGCAGCTGGCGCGCGGCTACAAGAACAACCCGCAGGCGACCGCGGCGGCTTTTGTGGAGCAGGCTCCTGCCGGTGCGCTCGCGCTGCTGAACGGTGAGAGTCAGCGCCTGTACCGTACGGGTGATTTGGCGTGCTGGGAGATTCTTCCCGATGGTCGCGCCGTCATTGGCTACCGCGGCCGCACGGATTATCAGATTAAGGTGCGCGGTCAGCGCCTGGAGCTGGGCGATATTGAGATGGCTCTTGCCGCGGTTGAGGGCGTGAGCGCTTCGGTGGCTCTGCTGTACCGCGGTCTGCGTGAGCCTGCCCTGGCGGCGGTGCTGGAGGTGGGCGACGTGCCCGCTGAGCGTGCCGAGCAGCTGGTGGAGGCGGCGCGCGAGCATTGTGCGCAGGTTCTGCCGGACTACATGGTTCCGACCCTGTGGCACACCCTGCCTGCTCTGCCGGTGAGCCCCTCCGGTAAGGCGGATCGCAAGCTGTTGGCGTCCCTCGACCTGACCCCTCAGACTTCTGATGCTGAGGGCCCGCACGGCCTGCTGGAGCAGCAGCTGTGCTCGATTATTGCGGGCGTGCTGGGTCGTGAGCGTTTCGGCGTGGATGAGGATTTCTTCGCTTCGGGCGGTCATTCGCTGGCGGCTCTTGAGGTGATTGCCGCGGTTGAAGAGCAGCTGGGTCTGAGCGTGAGCATCGGTGCGCTTTTTGCGCATCCGACCGTGCAGGCTTTGGTGGCGTCCATTGCTGGTGAGCGCGGCGAGGGCGCGGAGTTCGCGCCGGTTCTGCCGCTGCGTGAGCACATTTTGACTCAGCGCGAACACGTTGTGACTCAGCGTGAGCAGCCCGTTGTCCCCGATACGACCGAGGCCCCCGCGCCGCTGTTTATTCTGCCGCCCGCGGGTGGTTTGGGCTGGTGCTATGCGGGGTACCTCTCGCATCTTCCGGCTCAGCAGGGTGTGTATGCTTTGCAGGCTGAGGCGTTCTCTGACCCGCAGGCCGGGTTTGCGTCGAGCCTGCAGGAGCTGGCTGAGGGCTACCTGAAGCTGATTGAGAAGACCCTGGCGGAGCGTTCGTTGCCGCGTCGTTTTGCGTTGATGGGCTGGTCTGTGGGCGGTACTGCCGCGGTGCAGGTGGCGGCCCTGGCGCAGGCTGCGGGTGCGCAGGTTGAGCGTGTCATCCTGTTGGATGCGTATCCTTCGGAGCAGTGGCAGGGCGTGCCTGCGCCGGATGAGCAGGAGAGCTTCCGTGCGCTGCTGCGTATGGGCGGTTTGCCGGAGCCTGCGGCTGGTGAGCAGCTTGACCTGCCGGGTACGTTGGAGCGTCTGCAGAAGGCGGGTTCGGCGATGGGTTACCTACCGGAGGAGAAGTTGGGCGTGTGCCTGGGTAGTATGCGTGCTTCGGCGGCGTTGATGCGTGGTGCTGAGCAGGCGTTCTTTGATGGTGATGTGTTGCTGGTGGGTGTGCCGCATGAGGATCAGCCGTATTTGGACGCGGCGGGTTGGGCGGCGCATGCGTCGTCGTTCCGTGCGGTGCTGCTGGAGGGTACGCACCCTGATTTGGTGAATCCGGCGCGTTTGGCGGAGGTGACCGGCCACTTCGCCGGCTAGACGCACCAGGCAACCAAAACTCCGGTCACGTCTGATTTATTACGTAAGAAACGCATAGTCAACGAGCATATCGACAGGAATCAGCTCGGGTATCCTGCACCCCTTCACAGTTAAAACACGAAAGCCCCCGGTTGATGAATCATCAACCGGGGGCATCGTTTAGCTTCTAACGCAGAACCGGGGTTCTACAGCTAAATGCTTAGTGCTGCTCCAGCTCGGAGTTAGCGTTCACGTTGAGCAGGTCGTACTTAGCGAATGCCTTCGCGGGAACGTCTGCTGCAACCTCGCCGCGCTTTGCCAGCATCTGCAGGGTACGGACAACAACCGACTCTGCATCGATGTGGAAGAAGCGACGTGCGCCCGGGCGGGTGTCTGCGAAGCCGAAGCCGTCAGCACCCAGGGTTGCGAAGTCGTTCGGAACGAACTGGCGGATCTGGTCGGGAACATCCGAAGCGAAGTCGGTGGTCGCGACGATCGGGCCAGCAGCGCCAGCCAGCTTCTGGGTCACGTAAGGAACGCGAGCGGGCTGGTTCGGGTTCAGCAGAGCCTCTTCCTCAGCGGCAATGCCGTCGCGGCGCAGCTCGGTCCACGAGGTGACAGACCAGACGTCTGCGGAGACGCCCCAGTCCTCAGCCAGCAGCTGCTGAGCCTTCTCAGCCCACGGAACAGCAACGCCGGATGCCAGCAGCTGTGCCTTGGGGCCGGAGGTCAGCGGGGACTCGCTGATCTTGTGGATACCCTTGATGATGCCCTCAACGTCAACGTTTGCCGGCTCAGCAGGCTGGTGAATCGGCTCGTTGTACACGGTCAGGTAGTACATGACGTTGTGGTCTTCGTCCTTGGTACCGTACATCTGCTCGATACCGCGCTCCACGATGTGAGCGATCTCGTAGCCGTAAGCCGGGTCGTAGATCTTGAACGCCGGGTTGGTGGACGCCAGAATCGGGGAGTGGCCATCGTTGTGCTGCAGACCCTCACCGGACAGGGTGGTACGACCTGCGGTTGCACCGATGACGAAGCCGCGGCACAGCTGGTCGGCAGCAGCCCAGAAGCCGTCGCCAGTGCGCTGGAAGCCGAACATCGAGTAGAAGATGTAAATCGGGATCATCGGCTCGCCGTGGGTGTCGTAGGAGGAGCCCAGTGCGATGAACGCAGCGGTTGCGCCTGCCTCGTTAATACCCACGTGAACGATCTGGCCCTCGGGGGACTCGGTGTAGGTGAGCATGAGCTGGTGGTCAACGGGCACGTAGTTCTGACCGTTGGGGTTGTACAGCTTAGCCGAGGGGAAGAAGGAGTCCATACCGAAGGTACGTGCCTCATCGGGGGTGATGGGAGCGATACGGTGACCGAAGCCCTTCACACGCATGAGGTCCTTCATCAGGCGGACGAACGCCATGGTGGTAGCAGCGGTCTGCTTGCCGGAGCCCTTCTTGGTCTGTGCGTAGACCTTGGACTCGGGCAGGATAATCTCAGGCTGGGTGTTTGCACGGCCGGGGATGTAACCGCCGAGTTCCTTGCGGCGTGCCTGCATGTACTGCAGTGCCGGGTGGTTTGCCTCGGGCAGGTAATACGGCGGGTTGTACAGATCCTTCTCCAGCTCCTCGTCGGAGATGGGGATGTTCAGGTGGTCACGGAAACCCTTCAGTGCTTCCATGGTGAACTTCTTGATCTGGTGGGTGGAGTTACGTGCCTCGAAGTAGGGGCCGAGCTCTGCACCCTTAATGGACTGTGCCAGGATGACGGTGGGCTTGCCCTTGGTCTCCATAGCTTCCTTGTAGGCTGCGTAGAGCTTCTTGTCGTCGTGGCCACCCAGGCGCAGGTTGAAGATCTGCTCGTCGGTCAGGTCTGCAACCAGTTCCTTGGTTTCGGGGTACTTGCCGAAGAAGTGCTCGCGGATGTAGCCACCGTCTTCGCCACGGAAGGTCTGGTAGTCACCGTCGAGGGTCTCGTTCATCAGCTGGATGAGCTTGCCGCTCTTGTCCTTCTTGAGCAGCTCGTCGTAGTCGGAGCCCCACAGGACCTTGATGACGTGCCAGCCTGCGCCGCGGAAGAATGCCTCGAGCTCCTGAACGATCTTGCCGTTACCGCGAACGGGGCCGTCCAGACGCTGCAGGTTGCAGTTGACGACGAAGGTCAGGTTGTCCAGGTGCTCGTTTGCAGCCAGCTGCAGTGCACCACGCGACTCGGGCTCGTCCATTTCGCCGTCGCCCAGGAATGCCCAGACGTGCTGCTCGGAGGTGTCCTTGATCTTGTGGTTGTGCAGGTACTTGTTGAAGGATGCCTGGTGGATTGCGTTCAGGGGGCCCAGACCCATGGAAACGGTCGGGAACTGCCAGAACTCGGGCATGCAACGGGGGTGCGGGTACGAAGGAATACCGTTTGCGCCCTTGGTCTTCTCCTGGCGGAAGCCGTCCATCTGCTCTTCGGTCAGGACGCCCTCAACGAATGCGCGGGAGTAGACACCGGGGGAGGAGTGACCCTGGAAGAAGACCTGGTCACCGCCACCGGGGTGGTTACGGCCGCGGAAGAAGTGGTTCTGGCCCATTTCGTAGAGGTCAGCCACACCTGCGAAGGTGGAGATGTGACCGCCAACGCCGATGCCCTTCTTCTGGGCACGCTGAACCATAATTGCTGCGTTCCAACGAATCCATGCGCGGTACTGGCGCTCGAGTTCCTCATCACCGGGGTACTCGGGCTGCTGGTCGACGGGGATGGTGTTGATGTAGTCGGTCTTGACCAGAGTCGGGACCTTAACGCCCTTCTCGCCAGCCTCCTTGAGCAGTGCGCGAAGGATGTACTCTGCACGCTCGGTGCCGTGAGTCTTGATAAGGTCCTCGAGGGACTCGGCCCACTCCTGGGTCTCTTCTACGTCGATGTCCTTCAGGCCATCAAGAAGGGTGCTCAGGGAGTGCTCGTTCGGTACGTTAGCCAAACTAATCCAACCTCTCTTCTGTGCGGTTGTGAGATCGCCCGCCCGCGATGTTGCGTTGTCGAACAATCTTTGTGTTTAAGCGCCATAGATCCGTGGGGTCTACTTCGCTACTTATCTCTACTATCTTAGACCTAAATGTGGGCTTCTTGGCATCAAACGAAGGTTTTTGTGATGTGGGTTTCGCGGCTTAGCTCTCTAAGCGAAAAATATGCGCATCAAAAGTACTAGTTAGGGTCTTTTTGCACCTATATAGCGCGGAATGGTGGGGTGGGCGGAATGGCGCGGAATGAGAGGGTGTGGCTTGTTTCTGAGGGGGAGGGTAGCTGTGGCTTGGTGTGGCTTGATGTTGGGTGCGGTGGGAAAATGAAAAAAATATTGAGACATAGAACACGTGTTCTGGATTTGCGTGGCACCTCAAAAGCCCGTATAGTTTTCTCTTGTGTTCGCCACTGAAACAAAAACAAATCAGTGAGAACTACGGGTCTTTAGCTCAGCTGGTAGAGCGCCACGTTTACACCGTGGATGTCATCGGTTCGATCCCGGTAGGACCCACCGATTACCCCGGTATGAACTGCGCCCCGAAACTTGGACGCTATAAA
>NZ_KV811591.1:0-59851 GCF_001813145.1 Rothia sp. HMSC066G02
CTCGACATCCTCACCAAATCACGACTCACACCCCAACCCACCCAACAGGAGGAACCCCCACTCCAACTCAGCGCATAACCCACTCCGAAGGACACAAAACGATTACACCACTCCACAGGACTTGAGCTGAGCAAGAGCACGTTCTACAATTGACGCATAAGTTCAAGGAGGTTCGCATGACCGCTTACGACCACTCGTCGGGGTACACCTACGGCACCGATGCCGTCCCCACGTCTCCGCTCACACTCGAGGATCTACGCCAGATTGAGGCCGCCGCGCACGTCCAGCCCGGTGACGCAGAGCTGCTCGCGCGAGCAGAACCCATCCTGGCGCCGCATGCCATGGAAATGGTCGACACGTGGCGCGGGATTTTGGCTCAAAAGACCTACCTGGCAGCACATTCCGCGCATCCGGATGGACAGCCGAACCCCGAGTACGCGCAGGCGTCAAAGCCCCGATTCGCCCAGTGGATCATCGACATGTGCACGCGCGAGCGGGATCAGGCGTGGTTGGACTACCAGTACCTGATCGGAGCTCGACACATGACCGCGGCGAAGAACGCGGCGGATGGGGCGGACTCGACGCCATTCGTGCCTCTGCGCTACGTGCTCGCCTTCATCGCGCCGACTGTGGAGGTCGGGCACCGTCTCCTGGCGGAGGGCTTCGAGGGCGCAGAACTGGACGCTGTCCGTGACGCGTGGACTCGCGCTGTGACTGTCGCCGTGACAGTGTGGGCGTATGCCTACCGCGATCACCCCGAGCAATTCTGATCCGGCGCTCGCCACCTACGACTCCCCCATCGGCCGCCTCACGCTTGATAGCGGTGTATTCGTCTTTCGCACTCTCTGACTGCTCTCCCTGGAAGCCTCAGTGGCTTCCAGGGAGAGCTTTCTTTCTGGGTTATAGGACACTACGTGTTGCTGGTTGGGTGACTTTTCGGCTTTCTGGTGCGGGAAAGTCACTCTTTCAGTTGGTCGTGTTTGCCTCGTTCCTGTGAATACTGCATCGTGCTCTGTGTGTGGCTGCCCCATGATCCGTCACGGTAAGAAGTCAACAGGAGGTCCTTTGAAGATCGCGGTGGTAGAAGTCCGCTCATCATCAAGGACCTCGACCTCTACCCACAACCCCCGACCAATACCTGGTCACCCACACTAGTACCACCCAAACGAGGCAGGTACACGCTAGAGGACCGCGTTGCCGTCCACCGCTGCTGCATCGACCTAACCCTGCTCCAAATGGCCACAGGGCTGCGCGTAAGCGAAGCAAGAACTCTCATGTGGGACGACATCATCACCGACGACCAAAACCGCCCAGCGTGCATTATTCGGGCTGAAAACGCCAAGACAGGCACCACCCGCGTCGCGGCTCTCGTCGAGCCTGCGGTCTATGAGCACCTTACCCGTAGACGAGATGAAGTCGGTGGAGCCTACGTTGTGGGCGCACCGCTCAACCCAGACACCGAGTGGGACAGATACAACGCTCAGAAGGCTCTCAAGGCGTTCTACAAGGATCTGGCTCGCGACTGCGGAGTACCTCTGCTGGAGACCCACCGCACCCACGTCTGGAGAACCACCCTCAACACCATGTACCGCACGGACGTAGACGCGCTACTGCGTGCTCGAACGCTCGGCCACTCGGTCGATGTGAACGCACAGGCATACTCAGACCTGTCAGACCTCACAACGCTGTACGAGGCAGCCCGAGCACGGCGTAGGGAGGAAAGGTAGTCCCTACCTTATTCCCTATCTTTCGTGAGGATATGCCGGTAACTTCAAGTATCTTTAGGGAAGGATAAGGGGACGGTTACCGCACAATATCAACGATTACTTGGCTGTATCTCACTGTTTCATTAAAAAGAGATGCAGACCCCGGAGGTCGCAGGTTCAAATCCTGTCCCCGCAACGGATAACTCCCGATAGCTTTTAGCTATCGGGAGTTTTTTTATTCCCCAAAACCCGTACCCCCCCGCTGACCTATCTCCTTCTGCCGTCCTCCTGTCACTCTCCGACTCACCCTCCGACCGCCGGCCTGCCTTCTTTCGCCACCTTCCTGCACCTTTCCTATTGGCGACCTGTCTTCATTTGCCGCCTACCTTTCTTCTTCTTGTGCTACCTTTCTGCCGCCTGCTGGGCGGCTTTCTTTATATCCCCTGCCTTCTGTAATCTGCGGAGGGGGTCTTCTGAGCCTTGTTGGGGCGGTGCTTCGGGGAGACTGATAGGGGCTTGCCCGCTGCCCCTTCGGGGTGTTTGGGGTGGATCTTCCTGCCTCTTGAAACCTCCTCACGGAACCTCCTTATGGAATTTCATAGAACCGTCGTGAAAGTTACCCTGGACTGGTTTCGGAACGTCTCCCGATGTGTCTTTCGAGGTATTCCTCAGCGTGTCTATCGGGGCTTCAAGCGGATGTGCTCATGGGGGTGGCGGAGCCACTTCCGAGTGGTTATTGGGGGATGGTTATGCCTTCTTGAGACGCTGCTTTTGGGGGTTCTGAAATGGGGCTTGAAAGGGGTTCTGAAGGAGACTCTGGGGCGGGTCTCAAGGACCCAACGAGGGGTTCGAAGGGTGCCTGAGCGGGGGAGTGGCGAGGGGGCTGTTTTTGCCTCAAAGTGCATTCTCAAAGTGGAATATGCGAAAGGTGCCTATATTCCGGGCTTGGAAATCACCCGTTTTGCCCCGGAATTCCGCGGTTTTTGGCAAAAATTGGGCTTCGAGTGCAACAATTCACTCTGAAAGTGATTGTAATCACATACGAAACATTCAAGTTAATTGTAGAGTTTTTTGAAACTCTTTCAAAAAACGCTCAAAAACCCCGGAAAATCAAGGAAAAATAGCCCATTCAACCTCTACTTGAGGGTGATTCAAGTTAAACTAGAAGCTTAGAAAAAGCTCTTGTTAAGATTGAATCTTGTTCGATACCCAAAAATAGCCCCAAAAAACCGCTGGAAAAGGCTTTTTGACCTGGTAGCTTTGAGTACGTGGTCACCGCGGTCCGCCGCGTAGCTCTCCGAAATGAATACTGCAGCCCTCCATCACATGAGGACGTCCCCGCAACACACACGGGACGGTTACTGGACTTGCTCCATGCGGCATCACATTCGCAGGCCGACCGCCTATAGGCTTCTCACCTATAGACCACCTATCACTCAACCACTCTCGGGCGTCCGCGCCCCACGAAACACCAACAACGAGGACAACCCATGGCACTTCGCCCCCGCACTGTTAAGGCTGGCTCTCTCGCAGTCATCGCTGTACCCTCCGTGCTCGGTAGCACCCTGGTAGCACCCGCTTCCGCATTCGCACCCGTCGTTCAGGACATCCCCGGCGCAGCTACCCAGGCCCCGAAGTCCCTGTTCACCTCCACCGTGCAGCCCACCCTCTCGCAGGTTGCTGTGCAGATCCGCCAGCAGGCAGAACAGGCAAAGCAGACTCAGCAGGCTCCCGCAACGACCGCGGTTCAGCCCATCCAGAAGACCTACACCGCTCAGGCAACTCAGCAGGCAACCCCCTCGGCTACCTTCCAGTCCGCACAGGCGGCTCAGGCATCCGCTCAGCCCACCCTGGCACAGGTTGCCCAGACCCCCGCCGCTCAGCCCGCGCAGACTGCACAGGCTACCCAGGCGGCATCCGGTGTGGCGGCAACCCGCACCAACCAGACTTTCCTGTCCTACACCTCCCCGGCTGGTACCACCTCGCAGTACCACGTCTACGCTGAGGGTGTGGACTTCTCCAAGCCCGTTGGCGTGGTCTTCTACTTCGACGGCGACTACTGGCGTAACGACCAGTCCAAGGTCTACGACCCCTCCGGTGAGCTGGCTCAGATGGCTGCATCCGCAGCGGCACAGAACATGCTGTTCGTGCCCGTCATCTCCCCGGATACCAACCGTTACGATGCTGGCGTGACCTGGTGGGAAAACATGGACCGTAACGGCGAGTTCTTCCGCTCCTTCGCTTCCTCCTTCATCGCGGCTAACGGCGTGGACTCCTCCAACGTGTGGACCATGGGCTACTCCGGTGGCGCTGAGTTCATCACCTACGAGCTGAACACCAAGCCCCAGACCTGGCGTAACGGCGGCGGATCCATCATGGTCGCTGGTGGTGGCCTGGACGAGGGTACCCCCTCGGCTGCGCTGAAGTCCCAGCCCATGTTCTGGTACGCAAACTCGAACGACGGCTCCGGCGAGACCTACCCGCAGACCTGGAGCGCACGAGGCGCCGTTGAGGGCGGCTACAACGCCTACCGCAACGCCGGCTACACCAACGCTTCCGCGACCGTTCTGAACGGCTCGGGCCACTTCGACTACAACTTCTCGCAGATTCTGAGCAACTCGCTGACCAAGGGCAAGGCAACCGCCGCTCCCAAGGTCGAGCAGAAGGCTGAGCAGAAGACCGAACAGAAGTCTGAGCAGAAGCAGAACACTCAGCGTGCCCGCACCATGAGCTCCGCAACCTACCAGAGCTACACCTCCCCGGCGGGCACCACCTCCCAGTACCACGTGTACGCGAACAACCTGGACTACTCCAAGCCCGTTGGCGTGGTCTTCTACTTCGACGGTGACTACTGGCAGCGTGACGAGTCCAAGGTCTACACCCCCGACGAGGGCATGCTCGCGGCGATGGGCAAGATTGCTAACGCCCGCAACATGGTCTTCGTACCGATTATCTCCCCGGACACCAACGCATCCGGCAACGGCATCACCTGGTGGGAAGACATGGACGCTAATGGCGAGTTCTTCCGCTCCTTCGCGAAGTCCTTCGTTAGCCAGAACAACCTGGACGCTTCCCAGGTGTGGACCATGGGCTACTCCGGCGGCGCTGAGTTCATCACCTACGAGCTGACCGACCACAACACCTCCTGGCGTAACGGCGGTGGCTCCATCATGGTCGCTGGCGGCGACTCGGACGGCTCCGTGGACGCTGATGCAACCACTAAGGGCTTGCCTATGTACTGGTGGGTTGGCGCGAACGACACCTCCGGTAACACCTACCCCGTCACCTGGAGCGCACGTGGCGCAGTCGAGTCCGGCTACAACGCATACCTGGGCGCTGGCTTCTCCGACGCCCGCGTGAAGCTGATTGACGGCTTCAGCCACCACGACTACGACCTGCCGCACATCCTGGCGTCCTCCCTGGACTTTGCGGGTAAGACCCCCGCGCTGGGCTACAGCGACCTGTCCGACTCGAACCCGAACTACAACGAGATCAGCTGGAACTCTGATCACCGCATCATGCTCGGCTTCGCGGACGGCACCTTCCGCCCGAACGCATCGGTCAACCGTGCACAGCTGGCAACCTACCTGTACCGCGTGGCTGGTCGCCCCGCAGTGAACGCACCGGCTGTTTCGCCGTTCAGCGATGTTCCGGTCAACCACCCCGCGTACAAGGAGATCTTCTGGCTGAGCCAGCAGGGCATCAACGGTAGCGACTTCCGCCCCCTGGAGGCCGTCACTGAGTCCACCATGGCTGAGTTCATGTACCGTGCAGCTGGCTCCCCGGCACAGGCTCAGGGCGGCTACGCGTCCCAGGCTCTGGCGTGGGCTGCCTCCAACGGTATCGGTACCGGTTCCACCTCTTCGGATGCGGTTACCCGCTCCGCGATGGCAGGCTACCTGTACATTTACGCGAACTAAAGCTCGCACCCCATAACGCATAAAGATCCGCCCCGTTCCTGAACGCATCAGGAACGGGGCGGATCTTTATGGGTTTAGCTCAATAAGCTATGCGCTAGACCAGGCATGAGAATCTCAGGCTTGAGAATCCCAGGCTTAGAGAGTCTGGGTGGGGGATTCCACAGCCAGGGGAGCCGGAGCTGCCGGAGCGTTCTTTGCCTTCAGAGCAGCCAAGCGAGCGTCCAGCTCGGTGTCGCGCTCCATCTGGTCCAGGGTGTTGAACTGTGCGTCCAGGGAGGAAGCTGCCAGCTCCTGCTGACCGATGACGCGTGCCTCTTCGCGGCGAACCTTCTCTTCGAAGCGGCTCATCTCGCTGGTCGGGTCCAGAACGTCGAACGCCTTCAGAGCGTCGTTCACCTGGGTCTGAGCTGCTGCAGTCTTCTGACGTGCGGTCAGCTCATCGCGCTTGTACTTGACCTCTTCAAGCTTGGAGCGCATCTTCTCCAGGCCGTCCTTGAGCTGGTTGACAACCTGAGTCTGAGAAGCCAGCTGAGGCTCAACAGCCTGCGCAGCCTTCTCAGCCAGCAGCTGCTTGTTCAGAGCAATCTTCGCGAGGTTATCGAACTTGTCAGCGTTGGCAACGTCGCCAGCTGCGCGGAACTCATCAGCCTTGTTAGAAGCTGCCAGAGCCTTGGTGCCCCACTCCTGAGCGGTCTTGACGTCCTCAGCGTGGTCCTTCTCGAGCAGACGCAGGTTGCCGATGGTCTGTGCTACTGCAGCCTCCGCCTCGCGGATGTTGTTGGTGTAGTCACGAACCATCTGGTCCAGCATCTTCTCCGGGTCCTCAGCTGCATCAATCAGAGCGTTGATGTTTGCCTTAGCGAGCTGTGCAATACGGCCGAAGATGGTCTGCTTAGCCATAATCTCCTACTTTCTGTTCACGGGCTGCGGGGGAGCACTACGCTCCTCGTGAGCCGTGCCCGTATAACTAATTATGTGGCAGATTTCTGGGTGCATGCTGTGAAAATGATGCACGCCTGATTTCTGCAACCTAAACTTTTGGTAAATTACCTCAGGTGTTTTCCGACTGGGGAAGAAAGCGGTGAGGTAAGCTATCCACCCCGCCGGTCAGACTGTAGAAAAACCTACAAAAACCGACCGACAGAATCGGTAGCATCGGAGGCGGTTAGAAGCTACCGCCGTCACCGCCGCCGCTACCCCAATCGCCGCCACCGCCGCTGAAGCCGCCGCCCCAGCTGCCGCCGCTACTACCACCACTGCTGTGGCCGCCGCTGCTACCCCAGCTACTGGTGCCGGAGTTCATCGCGGTCATCAGAGCGCCCAGCAGCAGGCCCTTCGCCAGGTCACCGCCGAAGCTGCCGCCGCCGCGGTCGTTCTGGTTGTTGTAGTAGTTGCCGACCTCGCTCTGAGCTCGGTTCTGCGCATCGGTCGCCTTCTGAATCGCCATGTTGGCTTCCTTCATAGCGTTCAGCGGATCCGAAGAAGCCAGACGCTGAGCCTGACCCAGGTGACGCTCCGCCTCAGAAACAGCGGTCAGGGTCATCGGACCCACCGCAGCACGGCGGTTATTGATGTAGCTACGCGCACCGTTCACCGCAGCGTACGCAGAACGCATCGTACGATCCAGGTTCTGCGAAGCCGCACGAGAACGCTCACGGGTAGCACGCATATTCGTCATTGCCTTATCCAGCTCAGCGGAAAGCTGACGCAGCTGGTTCGCCAGAGTCAGCGGGTCATTCGGGCGAGCCGAAGCGCTCTGGTTGACCTGGTTGAGCACCGCCTCCATACCGGCAGCGACCGCACCCAAATCATCGCGACGCTGAGAAGCAGCCAGGCTCTTCGCCTCCGCCACGTCGCGCTGAATGCTCAGCAAGTCGGTGCTCAGACCCAGCTGAGCCTGCTCCAGCTCCTGCGCGCGGGTATTTACAGCCGCACCCAGCGCCTGAATCTGCGAGGCGGCTTCCTCAGCGGTGCGCAGGTGAGCAACCGCCTCCGAACGAGCGGTCGCAACGGTCGCCTGAGCCTTCTCAACCTCCGCAGCGCACAGCACCATGTTCGACTCCAACAGGGTAGGAGTCTTAGAAATGGGCTCCAGGGCGCTGGGCAGGTAACGTTCCTTCAACGTGCGGTACTGGGCGGCAATCTCCTCCACCGAGGCACGCAGCTGCGGCAGACGCTGAGCCAGAGCCTCAATAGCCTGCGGTGCCTCCTGCTCCAGGTTGCGCAACTGAGCCAGCTTAGCGTCCTGCTCCTGAGCAATACGGGTGACTTCCTGAGAGTTATCAATAATCTCAGTCAACCAGGCACGCTGCTCAGCCTCAGTATCCGGGATGCTATCGGTCAGAAGCTGCTGACGCTGGAAGGACTTACGCATCAGATCCTCAGCACGCGCAATCTCCTGAGCGAACTCAGCAACCTGCTGATCGCTGTACTGTGCGCGCGCAAAATCCAGTTCCTGCTTCGCGTGGCTCATCGTCGTATCAGCCTGCAGAAGGGCGCTACCGGCGCGAGTGCGCAACTCCTCCAGCGGAACCTCCGGAATGGGGGAGTAGTTACGAGGCGCACCGTAGGAACGCTGAGGCTGCTGCTGAGCGTTCTTCTTCTTGCGGCGGCGGTACATCGCGTAACCGCCAGCACCCACGGTCGCCGCAGCACCCACACCGAGCACGCTGGTTACAACACCCGAAGAGCTACCGCCCTTCTGGGCCTCGATACCCTCAACCGCGGCAAGCGCCGCACCCGAATAGTCGCTATTCTGCAGCTTCGGTTTGATGTAGTTCTGGTACACCTTCGTCTGCTGATCGCTCGACAGGGTCTTCGTGCTACCCGCCAAGAAATACGCCTGGCGAGACTCGGTAGCAATCACCAGCACCACATCGGCAGAACCCCAATTGTTCTTCGTGGCAAGCGCCTTCGTCCAGCTCGAAGAAGTAGACGGGTTCTCAAACTTATCGATGACCACAACGTGCAAATCCACGTTGTGCTTCTTCGACAGAGCAGAAATCTTAGACTTCAGGGTAGCGGTATCACCCAAAGAGTTCGTGGAATCGTACACGGTGGTGCCCGTAATCTGCATCGGGTCAGCAGCCTGCGCCGATGTGCTCAAAAACGCAGAACCAGCCGGCAAAACCACCGGGGCACAAGAAAGACCTGCCGCCAGCACTGTGGCACCCAAGATAGTGCGCAGGCGAGGGCGTGCGGGACGAATCTGACGCGCAAAGGCGTGCTCGGTCATGGTCTTTCCTCCGTTGTCGTGAAGTATGAACGGACCTGCACTTCACGGCGTGCTTGTTCATCGCACACCTTAGTGCTGGTCACATTATTAGTGTAGCTGTGGCACAGCCACACAGACGCACAGATACGAGAATATTGCGCCGCTGTTTGCCGACCGTTTACCGACTTCCCAGGCTTTATACAGGAAAGCCGGAATATAGGAGAGCCGGGGTCTAGCCTCACGCCAGACCCCGGCCCACCGGCTATTCAGTTAGTTAGCGCCGACGGGCAATCTTCAGATTGCTCATCAGGTGCTCCACTACCTCCGCGGCATCAACATCGTGGATACTCTGCGCCACGCCGTTCACCACCTGAACCCGCGAAGACGAGGCGAACATCCAACCCAAGAACTGCACAGTATTCAGCAGCCTAGAACTGCGTTCTGCCTGCTTTCGCATCTGTGACCACAAAAAGGGCGTAGTCGGCACACCACGGCCCTTATACACCTGGGAATTAGAATGGGCATCCAGAAGCTCAGCGAGCGCCTCAATATTTTCGGTCAGCTCCTTCAAATCCTCATCCCCGGCAGAAGGGCCGACGTAATACCGATCAACCAGGCTCAAAGGCATGTAACCGCTACAGCTACTCACCCACGCCAGCTTCAACCGTAGATTCTGCAGACGAAGCACCTGCCGTAGAAGCCGCGAATGGGTGCGCAGCACTGACAACGGCATGGAAGATAACCTTTTCTCCTCCGAAAGCAGACCCTCGGCACTCTCCCCGGAAAACGCCTTATACGGATCCGAGACGCCCACCAGAAGCACCGGTCCCTCGTAGTGCACGAACGCTAGAACCTCGGGAACACTCGAGAGGGAACGGATGCGCTCGCCAATGGTCGGCAGATCCTCCCCATCCGGGGCGTACTGTTCGCGGCTGAACATCAACGTCTGGATAGGCTGCTCGGTAAGGTCGGGCGAGTCATGAGCAAGCGCCCGCAAATCGGTCACAACCTCCGCCAGAACGCCGTCCTGCTCGACCTGCAGAAGCTCCTGGAGAAGCTCAATGACAGAGCGCGCCTGCAGGGTCAAGACCGCGGCGCAGAACTCCGCATCCTGAAGCTCAAGACGCACCTTCTCCAGGCGCTCTTCCAGCGTGGACTGCACGCCCTTGAGCTCAAACTCGCTCAGCTGTTCCGGACGGAGCATACGGTGCGTACCATCCTCGCCGGGACGGTAGAAAAGCTCGCTAAACTCCAACGTAGACTGCACACCCTTCAACGCCCGCTCTCGCAACTCGGGCAGAACGTCAAAGGCAACTTCCGCCATCTCATTCCAGACCTTGACCTCATCGATCTTCGAATCCTTACGAACAGTCTTCTTCCAAGTCTCGGCAAGCTGCATAGCGCGATCAAATTCGCTCAGCTCTACAAAAGCCGCCAGTTTCTGGGCACTCTCACGCAGATAACGCACCGCGTACAGGCGGTCGCTCAAAGAATCCGGGAGGGTATCCTCCAACAGACGCCAACGGAAGGTACGCTCAAAGCACTCCTCGGTCAGGCTAATGACGGCGGCGCTCAAAGAGAGCGCGTGATCACGGGCAAAAGCGAAAGAGCCCGGGGTATCCGCCAGACGAGGCAGGGACGTATAAAACTCCAGCGCCCCGCTTAGCTTCAGCCGAGATACCCGGATGGTTTCTTCCAGCTCGGCGGCAAGTACCGTGCGGTCAACCTGGGCAGTCTCCTTGAAACTGTGCAGCGGAGACACCTGTGCACGCTCCAGCGTCTGCAGGTTCATGACCGCACGCATGAGGTAGTTCTCAAGAATATTGATCTGCTGTAGGCGCGGACGTTGATTCAGCGGAACATGATTCTCCTGCGTGCCGACCAGCAGATGCTGCGGAACACCGCTAATCGACGGCAGCGCAAAGACCTCATCCTCTGATGTACTGACAGAAAGCACCATGGGGTAGCGGCTGCGCTGTGCGTTCTCTAGAGGGGGAATGAGCTTGAAGTTGGTGCTCAAAGAGAATGGGTCGGAGGGTGCCGGGTTACTCTTGGGAGTCTGCTGGGCGGCCTCCTGTTGCGGGCGCTCTTCAGGCTGCGCCGGGGTGTTCTGGGGCATGCTCTGCCGCTCCTGGGTTTCTGCTGAATGGCTTTGCGCCGAGTGGTTCTGTGCTGAATGGTTCTGCGCTGAAGAACCGGAGACACCACCGGCCTGCATCGGCTCCAGCGGGGACGGTGCAGCCAACGGCTGCTGAGGGGGCGGAGGCGAGTGCACCTGAACCTGCTGACTCTGCTGAGCACTATGACCCGGCTGAGCACTATGACCCGGCTGTGCCGGTTTCGGTTGGTAATGCATCGGGTAGCTCACCGCGCCCTGTACCTGCTGAGGGGGTACTTGCTGTGAAGGCCCCTGCTGAGGTGGTACCTGCTGATTCATCGCCTGGTTCTGCTGCTGTTGCAGTACCTGCCGCCTAATCTCACGCGCACGACGGCGCGAAGGGCTCAACGACGCGAAAAACGCTACAGCCGCGCAGATTAGAACAAATATAAGCAACGCATACAGGCGTGTTGCGCCGTCTAGGGAAGACGCCACCGCCGCAGGCATGATCGGCAGCGCGC
Organism: Rothia sp. HMSC066G02; assembly: GCF_001813145.1. Classification (NCBI taxonomy): domain Bacteria; kingdom Bacillati; phylum Actinomycetota; class Actinomycetes; order Micrococcales; family Micrococcaceae; genus Rothia; species Rothia sp. HMSC066G02. Next base: position 11,460 of record NZ_KV811591.1, read on the forward strand.
CAACAAGAGCGAAAACAGCAGAAATAATCCTCATGACTTCACCATAACCCAGCTAAATCCCGGGTGCTCGCAACGCCGTTGCCTTACCGCATACTAAAAGGGAAGTAGCCGGGGTACCGGGTGCTCTCCGCCAGTGCTTCCCGTGCTCGCATCCGCATCCGCCTCACAGTTAAAAGACGATGCGGCGTGCGCCCCATGTAGGGGCTCACGCCGCATCAATCATCACTCAACTCATTATCACACCCGGGCCGGTCCTCACACCGACCCTTCGGGACATACTGGGGATTCTCGCCCCTCCCGGTGCAGGGCTCTCATCTCCCGCCCCGGAAAACTATCAAACTTTATACGCTACCTACCGGCAGTCAGTGCGTGGGTAGCCATCTGCTGAGCCAGCTCGGAGGCCTTTTCCGCACGATGACGGCGGTACACCATTCCCGAGCAACACGCCACAATACCCGCACCAATACCGATGGAGCTTGCCAAGATCGCACAGAAAATCAGGGTGCCGATCATCATGGGTTTCTCCTTTACCTTTGTCCTTTGCCTTTGTTCTCGGCTCTATGTGCCTTCAACATTACGGAGCAACCCTGTGTTCAAGCTGTGTACCAAGAAGCGTCATGCTGTGTAAACCGTGAAGAAAAACTGGGCGCTTTAAAAGAGAAACATGAGAGCGAGTAGCGAACAAAGCCCCAAAACAAACTAGCCGTCGGGCAAATCTCCGGGTATCTCAGACCCGCGAATCAGCTGCCGATGAAAGGGTGTGAGGAAAATTCCCAGGGAACTCCCCGATAACCAACAGCAAAAAAATATAGAACGCCATAAAACACCCTCTACAGTAGAAAGATAGCGTGCGCCCAGGGTGAGGCACACGCGCGACTCTAGGAGAACTTATGACTCAGAACAACGGATGGTCTTACGGCGGCAATGACGGCGTCACGGATGCAACCCGTCCCCTGCAGAACGTGAACGGACAGGCAAGCTACCAGCCCGCAAACCAGCAGCAGGGTCAGAACGCATACCCGCAGGCATACGCCTCTCCCGGATACACCTACCCCCAGGCGGCGGCTGCTCAGGTCGCTTCGGCACAGTCTGCACCTCAGAACACCGATAACAACAAGCGTTACGGTGCCGGTGTTGTGCTCACCGCAGCTCTGCTCGCAGCCCTCGTTGGCGGCGGCGTTGGCGCGGGCGTCGGAGGCGGCATCGCAGCATCGAACAACAGCTCCTCCAGCGCTTCCTCGCGCGGCTCCGTCAGCTCCAATATCAGCAACTCCTCCACCGTGGCAGGCGTAGCAGAAACCGCGAAGAAGGTCCTGCCCTCTACCGTGACCATCGTTGCTTCGAACGGCTCCTCCTCCGGCGGCGGTAGTGGCGTTATCCTCGACAAGGAAGGCCACATCCTCACCAACCACCACGTGGTTACCCTCGAATCTTCCAGAGAAGCATCCACCATTGAGGTGCGCCTGAGCGACGGCACCGTACGCACCGCAACCGTGGTGGGCCTGGACTCTGCCGCTGACCTGGCGGTCCTGAAGATTAACCCCTCCGGCCTGGACCTGCAGCCCATCACCTGGGGTGACTCCTCCAAGCTGGTCTCCGGCGAGGTAGTGGTTGCCCTCGGCGCGCCGTATCGTCGTAGCGAATCGGTAACCTCCGGCGTGGTCTCGAACGCAAACCGCGTGCAGCCTGCCGATGCGAAGGGCCAGAACTACATCCCCATGGTTCAGGTTGACGCTCCCATCAACCACGGTAACTCCGGTGGCCCGCTGGTGAACCTCAAGGGCGAACTGGTCGGCATTAACGCGCAGGGCCAGGCAAGCCAGGATGGCGGCACCGCCGACGGTATGGCGTTCTCCATTACCTCCAACTACGCCAAGCGCATCTCCTCCGAGATCATCGCCAAGGGTAAGGCAACCCACGGCTACCTGGGCGCGAGCGTGAAGAACAGCCCCGCGGACACCGGCTCGGGCTCGTCCAAGCTCATCCCCGGTGGCGTTGAAATTGCCTCGGTAGAATCTAACAGCCCCGCCGCGAAAGCAGGCCTGCGATCCGGCGACGTCGTGATTGAAGCCGACGGTCACGCCGTGACCAAGAGCGACGAGCTTAACGGTACCGTGCGTGCCGCGGCAGCAGGCTCTGATCTGAAGCTGAAGATTAAGCGCGGCTCCTCCACCCATGACATCACCGTGACCCTGGGCGACGCCGACAGCCAGAAGTAAAACGCACTCTGCCTCTGAACAGGTAGAAACGCGGTTGGGAAACACCCGCTCAGCCGGCTCTACCGTTCAGTAACTCTAACTTCAAAAGAGTGCCACATGGTGTAACGAAAGAAAGCTCCCACCCCATACGCGGGGTGGGAGCTTCTTTCGTTAGTACAGCAAACTGTATTGGTGTTGCAGATAGGGGCAGGTTAGAGGCCCTCGAGAACCTCGCCCACGCGCTTCTGCAAAGCCGGGATAACCTCCTGCTCGAACCACGGGTTCTTCGCCTGCCACCTAAAATTCAGCGGCGAAGGATGCACCAGCGGCAGAAACTTAGGAAGATAAGACTCCCACGCACGAACCGTCTCCGTCAGGTTCTTCTGCGCCTTAGGGGCGTGCATACCATCCAGGTAGTGCTTCTGAGAGTATGCCCCCACCAGCAGAATTAGCTGAACGTTCGGCATGAGCTCCAGAAGCTGCGGATGCCACTTCGGCGCGAAATCCTTACGCGGCGGGTTATCGCCGTGCGCGCCCTTACCCGGGTAATAGAAATCCATCGGCAACAGCGAAATCAGGTCGGGGTCGTAGAACTGCTCAGCCGTCACGCCCATCCACTCGCGCAGCTTCACGCCGCTCGGGTCATTCCACGGGATACGGCTCTCCTGCGCGGCACGCCCAGGTGCCTGACCAATCACCACAATACGAGCATGAGGTGACGCCGAATAAACCGGCTCCCAACCCTGCTCCGTGAACTCCCTATTCTGCGAATCCAAACGAATCTGCCCAGCCAGGGGAGGGCGCGTCTCCAGAATCTGCTGAATCAGAGGCCCCGGCAGATTATGGTGTGCTGTAGCCATGCTAGATGGCGCCTCCATCAAAACCGTTCTGACGCCACGCCTCAAAAATTGCAATGGACGCAGAATTAGCCAGGTTCAGCGAACGGCGACCCGGCTTCATCGGAATCTTCACACGCTCGCTCACATGCGGATCCTGCTGAACCTCAGCGGGCAGACCCACCGACTCCGGACCGAACATGAACACATCACCGGGACGGTACTCAATATCCGCATACGAGGTCGAAGCAGTCGTCGTGAACGCAAAAACACGCTCCGGAGCCAGAGCCTCCCACGCATCCTCAAGGGTCTCATGCACCGTCACCACCGCCAGGTCGTGATAGTCCAGACCCGCGCGGCGCAGATGCGCATCATCAAAGTTAAAGCCCAGCGGTTTCACCAGGTGCAACTCAGCGCCAGTAATCGCCGCCAAACGGATAGCATTGCCGGTATTGCCCGGAATCTCAGGGGTATAGAAAAGAATCTTGAACACGTTCCTAAGTGTACCGCGCAGCCCCCGACCAGCCCGGAACAGCCCCCGACCAGCATTGAGCGTCCCGGGGGAGTAGCGCTCGCCGACCCAGCCGCAGATGAACACACCTAGAAGAGTGCGGATAGAGCGCGATAAAATAAGTGAGGCGAAAAACTGCCGACAACCCAGCAGGAGGAACCATGAGCGCAGAAACCAACCGTCAGAACGGCCGCGTCTACCTCGACCATGCCGCCACCACCGACGTACTGCCCGCCGCCATCGACGCTATGGTCGAACAGATGCGCAACGGTGGCAACCCCTCCTCCCTGCACGCCGTAGGCCGCGACGCCCGCGCCACCGTCGAATACGCCCGCGAACGCATCGCCCGCGCCGTCGGAGCCGACCCCGCCGAAGTTATTTTCACCTCCGGCGGCACCGAGGCGGACAACCTCGCGGTCAAGGGCATCTACTGGAAGCGCCGCGAAGAAGACCCGCAGCGCACCCGAATTCTCGTCTCCTCCATCGAGCACCACGCCGTGGAAGAAACCTGCGAATGGCTCGAAAAGGCAGAGGGCGCGCAGCTCGAATGGATCCCCGTAGACGAGCACGGTAGCGTCAACCCGCAAACCGTCCGCGAACTCATCGAAAAGAACCCCGAAGACGTCGCGCTCGTGACCGTCATGTGGGCGAACAATGAGGTCGGTACCGTACAGCCCATCCCCGAGATCGCCGCTATCGCCGCCGAATACGGTATTCCCGTGCACTCGGACGCGGTGCAGGCATTCGGCGCAATCCCCATTGACTTCCACGCCAGCGGGGTAGCGACCCTCGCAATCTCGGGCCACAAGATCGGCGGCCCCATGGGCATCGGCGCGCTGGTTGCAACCCGTGCCGTGCAGATGACCCCCGTCCTACACGGAGGCGGCCAGGAACGCTCCGTACGCTCCGGCACCATCGACGCACCCGCCATTGCAGGTTTTGCAGAGGCCGCCGTGCACTCGGTTCAGCACCTTGACAAAGAATCCGCCCGCATCGCCGCGCTACGCAACGAACTCGTTGCGGCAATTAGCGCGCTCATCCCGCAGGCGCACCTGAGCGGCGAAAACCCGCTCACCGAAGAGTACCCCGGCCAGAAGCGACTGCCCGGCAACGCCCACTTCACCTTCGAAAACGCAGAAGGCGACACCCTGCTCTTCCTGCTGGACATGCAAGGCATCAGTAGCTCCACCGGCTCCGCCTGCAACGCCGGGGTGACCCGCCCCTCCCACGTGCTCATGGCAATGGGAATGGACGAAGACACCGCCCGCAGCGCCCAGCGCTTCACCCTCGGTCACTCCACCACCGGAGCCGATATTGCGCGCCTCATCGCGGCACTACCCGCTGCCTACGAACAGGCAGCAAAGGCGGGGCTGTCCTCGCAGCTGCCGGACGCCTCCCGCTGGCACTAAAAGACAGAAAAAAGGTACCGAACCGCCCTCAGCTTGCAATATCAGCGTTCGCTGAGGGCGGGCTGAGGGTGCACTGCCCAATATCCCGCCGAGCCCCTGCGTACAATGGGTAGCTACAGTAACGAAAAGTCCGCCCACACAAATAAGGCGTACCTTTCTAAAGGCTCAACACAACAGAAGGATAGGCAGTGAAAATTCTTGCAGCTATGAGTGGCGGCGTTGACTCCGCAGTCGCCGCAGCCCGCGCCGTAGAAGCAGGACACGAAGTAGTCGGCGTTCACCTCGCCCTATCCCGCATGCCCGGCACCCTGCGCACCGGCTCCCGCGGCTGCTGCACCCTCGAAGACTCCATGGACGCCCGCCGCGTCTGCTCCCAGCTGGGCATCCCCTTCTTCGTCTGGGACTTCTCCGAACGCTTCAAGGAAGACGTCGTCGACGACTTCATCTCCGAATACGAAGCCGGACGAACCCCCAACCCCTGCATGCGCTGCAACGAAAAGATCAAGTTCGCCGCGCTCCTCGAACGCGCCCTCGCACTCGGCTTCGACGCCGTGGTGACCGGCCACTACGCCCGCGTCATCACCACCGAAGACGGCAACCGCGAACTGCACCGCGCCGCCGACTGGGCCAAGGACCAGTCCTACGTGCTCGGTGTGCTCACCCACGAACAGCTCAAGCACGCCTGGTTCCCCCTGGCGGACACCCCCTCCAAGGCACAGGTACGTGCGGAGGCGGCAGAGCGCGGCTTCTCCGTGGCGAAGAAGCCCGACTCCTACGACATCTGCTTCATTCCCGAAGGCGATACCCGCGCCTGGCTGGGCGACCACATCACAATGCGCCCCGGCCTCATCAAAGACACCCACGGCGAGGTGCTCGGCGAGCACCCCGGCGCGCAGGCATACACCGTAGGCCAGCGCAAGGGCCTGGCACTGGGCCGCCCCGCCGCCGACGGCAAGCCCCGCTTCGTGCTGGAAGTGCGCCCCAAGGAAAACGAAGTTATCGTCGGCTCCCGCGAGCTGCTTGCCGTGCACGAAATCCGCGGTATCCGCGCCACCTGGGCGGGCGTACCCGTAGAACAGGCGGCACGCTTCCTGGAACAGCCCGCACAGCTGGGCGCTCGTAGCGAAGAGTTCGAGGTGACCGCACAGGTGCGCGCGCACGCTGACCCGGTCCGCGCCAAGGCGTACATGACCTGGGCACCCGACCCCGAAGCTGAAGAAGAAGGCACGCTGCGCCTGGAAACCGTAGTGCGCCTACTGGACCCGCTCTCCGGCGTGGCACCGGGACAGACCATGGTGCTCTACCAAGGCACTCGCGTACTGGGCCAGTCCACCATCGCCCGCGCCTACTCGCTGGACCGCGAAGACATTCAAGAAACCCTGTCTGCTGGCGCCTCCACCAGCGCCGACTAGCCGCACAGAATAGCCGCGTACCCCGCTATTCGCAGCTGTTGCCGCAACAGCCTGCTCGAGCGCAACGCACAGAAGACCACAACCGGACTGAGGAGAGACCGATGACTGCCGAACACACTTCCTGCGAATTTGACCCCCACGCCACCTCCATGGGCGATGAAGTCGCGCCGGAGGTTTACGAGGAGCTCTTCGCCATGCGCCGCTCCATCGACAACTTCGATGCAGCGTTGGTGCACATCCTCGCGGAGCGTTTTCAGGCAACCAAGCGCGTGGGCGTCCTGAAGGCTGAGCACAACCTGCCCGCCGGCGACCCCGGCCGTGAAGAGGCACAGATTGCTCGCCTGCGTGCCATGGCGAAGGAATCCAGCCTGGACCCGGAATTCGCGGAGAAGTTCCTGAACTTCATCATCTCTGAGGTGATTCGCCACCACGTGCGCATCGCGAACGAGCACGCTGACCAGGACGAAGAGACTGAAAAGTCTGAAAGCTAAGACTTTCTAAGATTTCACCCTCTTCGAGATCTCAGCCTCTCCGAAAAGCCCCGCTCTCATCCCTGCTGAGCATCCATCGTGCTGAGCGTCCAGCGGCAGAGCATCGACCCGCCCGCACTTTTCCCTAACCTGTCTTAACCTCACTCGTTTATGCCCCCTCAATCTTCCTCCCGCCAGAATGCCCGCACCGAGCCGGTGCCGGAGCGCCTGCTACTGCCCGGTGAGTACCGTGCCCCCGAAGGCGACGAACTGACCGAGCAGGACCTTGCTACGCTCGCTACTGAGCGTCCGCTGGTGCGCGCTAGCGGTCGGGGTGATTTTCCCGGCGATGATCTGGCTGAGGCGATGTCCCGTGTAGAAGGTGAGCTGGGTTCCCCGCACTTGCCGTTCCTGCCGCATCTGCCGGCGTTGGGCTGGCGGGCTACCCCGCTGGCACGCACCCTGGCGGTGTGCGAGGGACTTGCCTTTGACGGTGTCTCGTTTGGCTGGCGCATGGTGCATAGCGGCGGCAGGGGAGCGCGCGAGTCTGCCTTGGCGAAGGACCGTCTGCTCTCCGATATCAACCTTCTAGCTGACCGTGTGGGCGCGCAGAAGAAGAGGTTCACCTCCGGTGTTGAGGGCTCCGCTGCGGTGTATAAGATTCAGCTGGTTGGTCCGCTGACCCTCGCAGCCAGCATCTACCTACCCGGTGGCGAGCGTGCCATCAGTGATGCAGGGGCGAGCCGTGACCTGCTGGAATCGTTCTTGGAAGGACTGGAGCGTTGGGTGGAGTCTCTGCGTGAGGCTCTGCAGTCTCCCCAAGCGCTGATTGCGGTGCAACTGGACGAGTCGGAGTTTCAGCGTCTGATGGAGGGCTCTATCCCTACGGTGAGTGGCTTCCGTTCGTTGCCTTCGCTGCAACCTCACTACTATCAGCAGGTGTACCGTCGGGTGGCGGAGCGTTTTGTCGAACTCAATCTGCAGCTCATTCTGGATGTGGACGGCACCGCGCTCAAACCGGTGCAGGAGCTGAAGCTTCTGACCCAGCCCCGTCCTGCCCTTGACGCTTTGGCGCTGTTGAAAGCTATGCAGGTCGAGGGTGCCGCTCCCTGTGCTTTGCTGTTGCATCCTGACCGTGCCCGGTTGAAGGGTCCGGGCATGCTGCAGGTTCCTCCGCTGAGCGATCCTCGTTCCTGGGAACCTGTGGCGCAGCTTTTGGAGGCTCAGGCTCAGCTGCGGCTGCCGGTGGTGACTTCTGCACGGGTTCCTGATCAGGTGCGCCGTCTGTACAGCCTGTGGCGTGAGGTTGGTCTTGAACCGACGCAGTTGAATGCGCTGGGTTTGATGGCTGATGAGCACCCGCAAACGGGTTCGGTGCCTTCTGCACCCACCCCGGGTATGGTGAGTGTGCTGGACGCCACGGCTTCGTTGGCTCGGGTGACAGATTGTGCCCGTGCATTGGCTGAGTGCGCGGTATGATTGGAGAATCAGCATTTTTATGTAAGTATTTACGACTTTTCTTTAGGGAGGTACTGTGAGCGCAAGCGACGCACACACCATTTTGGTGGTTGATGACGATGATGCTCTGGCGGAAATGATTGGCCTCGTGCTCGCGCAAGAGGGCTTTAACGCTGTTTTCTGCGAAAATGGCGGCCGCGCTTTTGAAACTTTTATGCGCTCCACTCCCGATTTGGTGCTTTTGGATTTGATGCTTCCTGGCATGAACGGTATTGAAGTCTGCCAGCAAATTCGCCGCTCTTCTAATGTGCCGATTATTATGTTGACCGCTAAAAGCGACACTGAAGATGTTGTGAAGGGTCTTGAGGCTGGCGCTGATGATTACATTGCTAAGCCTTTTAAGCATGCTGAGCTTTTGGCGCGTATTCGCACTCGTTTGCGTCCGCGTGAGAGCCGCCAGCTGGTCGTGTCCATTGGCGATATTGTCATGGATATGGATGGTCGTACCGTCAAGTACCACAGCACTGAGGTTCCGATGACTCCTCTGGAGTTTGACCTGCTGGCTGCGCTGGTGCGCCACCCGGGTCAGGCGTTGAGCCGTCAGGAACTGCTGGATATGGTCTGGGGTTACACTGATGTGAGCGATTCGCTGGTAAACGTGCACGTCCAGCGTCTGCGCGCTAAGTTTGATGAGCTGGGTGCGGATCGTTTTATTCAGACGGTTCGTGGCGTTGGCTATAAGATTCCGACCGAGCTGGTGGGATCTTCCGGTAGCTAATCGGAACCTATTCATAGGCGAAGGGATAACCTGATTGTCTGTTGCGAAGTCGAGCCATGAGCACGGCGCTTTGACGGCGGAGGCGGTAGCCTCCGCCTCTTCGCGTACCCGCACTTCCAAGCCGCGTAAGGCGAAAAAGCAGAGTAGTAGGAGCCTGATGCAGCGCGCTCAGCGTCTATGGAAGGAATCTCTGCAGTTCCGTGCTTTGGGCACTGCGGGCATCATGATGTTCCTGAGCTTCTTGATGGTGGGTTGGTCCTTGTCGAGCCAGATTGCGACGAGTCTTTTTGAAAATCAGAAGGGTCAGGCGCTGGCGGAATCGGAGAGTGGTTTCCGCAACGTTCAGAGTGTGCTGGACTCCTCTGAGGCTCGTAGTGACAGCGAGATTCGCCGTAATGTGAGCCGTACCCTGACCGTCTTGGATGCGGGTAGTTCGGGTAAGCGCAATTGGATTCTTGTGCCTTTGGAAGGTCAAGGTAAGCAGGGCTTTATTCCCGAGCAGAGTAGTAATAATTCTTTGAATTCTTCGAGTATTCCGAATGATTTCAAAACAACTGTTCGCGATAAAGAGGGTATTTTCTGGCAGACGTCTACGGTGACTACTGTCGAAAATAATCGTGAGCGTACCTATCCGGTGCTTATTGTTGGTACACATATTTCTATTGCACAGAACCCTAATTACGGTTTGTTCCTTGTGTACGATATGACGGATTCTTCCGCCACGATTGCGCATATTAACTTTGTTCTTTTTGGTGGTTTCTGTGCACTGCTTACTGTGGTGCTTTCTGTGGTGTGGATTGTGACTCGTTTTGTGGTCCGCCCGATTACGCAGACCGCTATTACCGCTGAGAAGCTGGCTGCCGGTGACCTGGATCAGCGTGTGTCTGTACACGGTGAGCATCAGGCGGCGCGTCTGGGCTATTCCTTCAACCTGATGGCTGACTCGCTGCAGGAGAAAATTGTTCAGCTGGAGCGCCTGTCGACTCTGCAGCAGCGATTCGTTTCTGACGTTTCGCACGAGTTGCGTACCCCGTTGTCGACGGTTCGTTTGGGTACTGAGCTTCTGTACGATACGCGTGACGAGATGGAACGCACGCAGAGCCGCACCGTGGAGCTTCTGCACGATCAGGTGGATCGTTTCCAGTCGATGCTTTCTGACCTGCTGGAGATTTCTCGTTTCGATGCCGGTAGCGCAATGCTGACCATCGACACTGAAGACTTCATGCGTGTGCTGTCGAATATTCTGCAGGAGGCTCTGCCGCACCTGGAGCGCACGAATACTAAGCTGAACGTGCATACGAGCCATGAGAGCATCATGGTTGATATGGACCGCGTGCGTATTGAGCGTGTGCTGCGTAACCTGCTGTACAACGCGATTGAGCACGGCGAGTCCCGCCCGATTGACGTGTACGTCGGTGCGAATGCCACGAACCTGGGTGTTGCGGTGCGTGACCACGGTATCGGTCTGTCTGAGGATGAAGCGGTTCAGGTGTTCAACCGTTTCTGGCGTGCTGATACTTCGCGTAAGCGCACCCTGGGCGGTACGGGTCTGGGGCTGTCGATTGCTGCTGAGGATGTGCGTCTGCACGGCGGCACGATTGAGGCGTGGGGCGAGAAGGGCCGCGGTGCCTGCTTTACGATGAACCTGCCGCTGATTCACGGTGCGCCTTTGGGTGAGTCGCCGGTTCTTGTGACGGGTGAGCCTGAGGCAATCTCGCATCGTTCGGCGACTGCGAAGGATACGCTGCCCAATATTGCTCCTCGTGTGAACATTGAGGACGAGCTCTAAGGGGTTCGGGCGGGGAGAGGCTTACGCTTCTGCCGTATATGGGTGTGTTGGTGTTGCTCGGCTGTATTTACGCTTATCCTTGCGTATTTGCACTGTTTACCCAGTACAATCAATGCAGGTATATTTTCACGGTGTTGCTATTTCACTGTGGTTATCTTTTCACCGCGCTGCGATGGCCTGCAGCGTTAGCAGGTGATGGTTTGTCTTTGTTCGTAGAGGAAGGTTAAGACCTCCATGTCTCACAGGGCTATTGTTTCTCGACGCGCCGTGCTGTCTTGGGGTGCGGTGTCTTTGGCGACGCTCGTGAGCTCTTGCGCGGGTCTTCCCTCAAACAATCGAGTGACTCAGCACAGTAGCGGTCTGGAAGTGAAGAGCGTTAATACTTCTCCGGCGCGTGCGCCGGGTCCGCTGGCGGGTGCTACTCCCGAGGCGATTATTGAGGGCTTCGTGCGTGCTGGTGTGGATAGCATTGAGAATTATGCGGTGGCGCGCCAGTATTTGAGTTCTTCTTTTGCAGGCCGTTGGAATCCTATGGGTACGACTCGTGTGTACCGTAATACGGTGCAGCCTCGTAGCGACGATAGCGGAACTGCCGAGGGGATGTACCATGTGCGTTTCCAGCAGACGGCGACTGTGAATAGTCAGGGTATTACGAGCACCTTCCCGGAGGCTCAGACTGAGACTCAGGATTTTACGGTGGTCATGGAAGATAACCAATGGCGCATTAGCTCCTGCCCGGATGGTTTGTGGCTGGACGGCGCTGAGTTTGAGCGTGTGTTTAGCCCATGCCGCCTGTATTTCTATGATCGTGCGTTCCGTTATGCTGTGCCTGATATCCGCTGGTTCCCGCATACGGACCGTTACTTTGAGCTGCTGGTGCGTACCCTGATGGCTGGCCCGGCGTCCTACCTGAAGGATGTTGCGTTCTCGGCGTTGAACGAGTCTATGCACCTTGAAGCCGCGAGCATGAGCGATAACCAGGATGTGCTGGTTCGCCTCTCCGGTGAGCACCTGGACGATAATCGTTTGGCGCGTGTGCGTGAGCAGATTGTGCACGGCTTGGAGAACTTCTCGGGTCTGGGCAAGACTGAGGTTTTCTATAACGGCACTCTGATTCCTGAGAACGCGCCGAGCGGCTTTTCTGCGGTGAAGCTGAACCCGGGTGTTCCTGCCCGCACGGTTGCTATTAATTCGAACGGCCAGATGGTGGCGCGCGATGACTATATGAGCAATGCGGGTGAGCAATTGCTTCTGCGTGGCGTGACCCAGTTGAGTTCCCCGGCGATGGGCTATTCGGCGGATGTTTACGCCTGCTTGGCGAACGATGCCGCGAGCCTGTACACGGTGTATCAGGGCACTGCCCGCCGCGTGTGGCAGAGTACCGCTCTGACTGCTCCCAGTTTTGATGCGTATGGCTGGGTGTGGGCAGCCGATGGTGAGGGTATTGTTCGTGCCTTCAAACCGGATTCTGAGGATGCAACCGAGCGTGAGCGCGGTGTTGATATTGGTCTGTCCTGGCAGCGTAATTTGAGCTTTACGAGCGTGAACGTTTCACACGATGGTGCCCGCATGGCGATTGTGGCCTCTACTGAGGGTGCGTCGGCTGTGATTATTTCCGGTATTGTGCGTGATGATGCCGGTAAGCCTCTGCGTCTGACGGAGATGGTGCGTCTGAGCTCTTCTGTGACTCCGCGTAATGCCCGTTGGGCTGGCGACCAGAGCGTCGTGGTGGTGAACGTGAAGAATGGTGAGTCTGAGGTGATTTCCCTCAGCGGTGAAGAGACGAAGCTGGACCGTTTGGATGGTGTGATGACCATTTCGACGGCGGATAATACGTCGAATATTATTGCTCACCGTTCTGACGGTTCGTGCTACCTGATGGAGGAGCGCGGCTGGATTCGCCTGGACACGACCCTGCACGAGATTAGTTACGCCGGTTAGCCTCGGGTAGGCGCGAGCGAGGAAAGGGTGCTTTCGGTGAGTTCAGTACAGCGTGGTTTGAACGATTCCGTGAATGGGTCCTGGAGCAAGTCTCTGACCGGGCTTGCGGGCGCTCTCAAGAGTGCCGGCGGGTCTTTGGGGGAGGTGCTGATGCCGCGTACTTGCCCGTGCTGTGCGGTGCCGGTCGCCTATGGGGCAGGCTCGCCACTGTGTGAGGCTTGCTTGCCGCAGTTGCGTTCGGCGTTGGCTAAGGTGGAGCGAGTATATGCTCTGCAACCTCTTGATGGCGCGGCTGCTCCCGAGGTGCGTGCGGCATCCCGTTATGAGGGGATCATGCCGCGTGCCCTGTTGGCGTTGAAGAATGCGGGCCGTACCGACCTGCTGCCCCTGTTGGGAGAGGGTTTGGCGCGTAGCGTGTACGAGCTTCTTCGGGCGCATCGGGTTGAGCTTCAGAGCGTACCGGGGTCTTCTATCTCTTCTGTGGGCACCTCCGCCGCACCGGTTGAGGTTCTGCTGATTCCGGCGCCGTCCTCTGCCCAGAGCGTGCGCCGCCGCGGCTATGCGCCGGCGAATCTTTTGGTGCAGGAGGCGGCGCGTCAGCTTAATAAGCGTCTGCCTGCCTCGGTGCGGGTGCGCGCTGTGGACGTTATCGGGTACGTTCCTCGCGGTCGGCGGGGGAGCGGCGCCTCCCTATCTTCTCGTGTGGGTGCTTTTCTCCTTAGCGCCTCTGAGACAAAGAATGAGCAGAAGAGCCTGGGCGCTGTGGGGCGTGCCGAGCGGATGCACGGTGCCTTGCGCGTCATGGAGCCTGCCCTGTGCACGGGTCGGGTGAGCGTTATTTGTGATGATGTGGTGACCACCGGTGCGACCGCCTCTGAGATGGTGCGTGTGCTACAGGAATCCGGTTCGCGGGTGCTGGGCGTGTGTGCTGTGGCGGCGGTACCGAAAAAGGCTCAGACATAGCGTTTCTTGTAGTTAGTTGCAAGAGATACACGATTTTTGGCGAATAAAGTTCGCAGACGGACGAATAGCTATTATTTAGGCTAAATATTTGTCATATCTAGTGATATGAAACATGTTTCGTACTAGAATATAGACAAGGGAACGGCATTGGAGTCGAACCCCCGTACCGGGTCCAGCCGGACGCGGTATAAGCCCCCAACCTGGAGGGAATGATCGTGGAAGTCAACATCTACGGCCGCAATATCAAGGTCACCGAACGCCTGGAAGAGTACGTGAGCGAGAAGGTTCAGAAGTTCGCTCAGCTCGGCGATAACGTGAAGGACATCGACGTCAAGTTCAGCAAGGACGGTCACCTGGGTGGCGAGTCCATCCGCGTTGAGATTACCGTTGTTGGTACTGGTCCTGTCCTCCGTTCCGAAGCCCAGGGTCACGACAAGTTCGCGGTCTTCGATGAAACCTACGGCAAGCTCCTGGAGCGTCTGCGCCGTGCACGTGACCGCCGCAAGCTGCACAAGCGCGGTGGCAAGCACCCCGTCTCCGTGGCGGACGCTACCGGCTCGATTCCTGTGGTTACCGAAGCAATTACCGAGATTCTGCTGCCGGATATTCCGGTGGAAGAAGCAGCATTCGATAACAGCGAGGTCACCCTCGCCGACGAGGCAGCATCTCCCATCGAGATTCGCCACAAGAGCTTCAAGGGTGAGCGTCTGACTCCCGCAGAAGCTGTTGACCGTATGGAACTGGTCGGTCACGACTTCTACCTGTACATTGACAGCGAGACCGGCGCACCGGCTGCGGCATACCGCCGTAAGGGCTGGAGCTACGGCATCATTACTCTGGACAACGAGTAAAACTAACGTACCTGCTGAATGCTGAGGCGTAAGGCTCTTTAGAGGTCGTACTCAGCGAGCAGGCTCAAGACCCGGGTGGTCTGGGAACACACACCGTGTTTCTCCAGGCCCCCGGGTTTTTCTTTGCCTTCCACACATCTGTTTCTTTAGACGTTCCTTTAGACGGATGGGGCGGCTCCGCCTCAACCGGAAGGTGAAAGATTCGAGCGTCACCAAATGTCACCTCGTGGGCGCACAGCGTAAAAAAGAGCTCGGACGGGCGAATTAGGCGGCTCTGCCATACAATATGTAGGAAGGCCTCACCGCGCGCACTTTCGCGCGCCCTTGGTGAGGGTACCGAAACAAGCAAGGAGTAGAAGCTCAGTGGCATCTTTCTTGGAGAAAATCCTCCGAACCGGCGATAAGAGGGTTCTGCGACAGCTCGAAGCGTACACTAAGGCGGTGAACTCGCTCGAGGACAGTTTCTCATCGATGACCGATGAGGAACTGCGAGCGGAGACCGACAAGTTCCGCGAGCGCGTCAAGGACGGCGAATCCCTCGATATTCTGCTGCCGGAGGCCTTTGCGGTGGTCCGTGAAGCGTCCAAGCGTACCCTGGGCAAGCGCCACTACGACGTGCAGCTCATGGGTGGTGCAGCGCTGCACCTGGGCAACATTGCCGAAATGAAGACCGGTGAGGGTAAGACCCTCGTTGCGACCCTGCCCGCGTACCTGAACGCGCTGAGCGGCAAGGGCGTGCACATTGTGACCGTGAACGACTACCTGGCTGAGTACCAGGCGAACCTCATGGGTCGCGTGTTCCGCTTCCTCGGCATGGAGTGCGGCGTGATTCTGTCATCCATGGAGCCTGATGAGCGTCGTAAGCAGTACGCCGCAGACATCACTTACGGTACGAACAACGAGTTCGGCTTCGACTACCTGCGTGACAACATGGCGTGGACCGTGGAGGAGCAGGTTCAGCGCGGCCACAACTTCGCCATTATCGATGAGGTGGACTCCATCCTGATCGATGAGGCGCGTACCCCTCTGATCATTTCCGGCCCCGCAGCCGGTGAGGCGAACCGCTGGTACGCAGAGTTCGCGCGCATTGCCGCGACCCTGCTCAAGCGCGGTGAAGACTACGAAGTAGACGAGAAGAAGCGCACCGTCGGCATCCTCGAATCCGGCATTGACAAGGTGGAAGACCACCTGGGTGTGAAGAACCTCTACGAATCCAAGAACACCCCGCTCATTGGCTTCCTGAACAACTCCATTAAGGCGAAGGAGCTGTTCACCAACAACAAGGACTACGTGGTCATCGACGGCGAGGTCCTGATTGTTGACGAGCACACCGGTCGTATTCTGCCGGGCCGCCGCTACAACGACGGCATCCACCAGGCGATTGAGGCGAAGGAAGGCGTCGAAATCAAGCCTGAGAACCAGACCATGGCGACTGTGACCCTGCAGAACTACTTCCGCATGTACGACAAGCTGTCCGGTATGACCGGTACCGCGGAAACCGAAGCGGCAGAGTTCATGAACACCTACGAGCTCGGCGTGGTGCCCATCCCCACCAACAAGGGTGTGCAGCGCATCGACAACCCCGATAAGGTGTACCGCGACGAAATCGCCAAGTTCAAGGCGGTCGTCAAGGACATTAAGGAACGCCACGAAAAGGGCCAGCCGATCCTGGTGGGTACCGCAAGCGTGGAGAACTCCGAATACCTTTCTCGCCAGCTGGCGAAGGCAGGCGTGCGCCACGAGGTGCTGAACGCAAAGAACAACGAGCGTGAGGCTGCTATTGTTGCGCAGGCGGGCCGTAAGGGTGCCGTCACCGTGGCAACCAACATGGCTGGTCGCGGTACCGACATCATGCTCGGCGGTAACCCCGAATTTGAGGCCGTCGAGAAGATGCGTGAGCTCGGCCTGGACCCGAACACCAACTCCGAAGAGTACGAGGCACGCTGGCCCGAGGTTCTGAAGGCCTGCGAAGACGCCGCTAAAGAAGAGCATGATGAAGTCACCAAGCTCGGTGGCCTGTACGTGCTCGGCACTGAGCGTCACGAGTCCCGCCGTATCGACAACCAGCTGCGCGGTCGTTCCGGCCGTCAGGGTGACCCGGGCGAGTCCCGCTTCTACCTGTCGCTGACCGACGAACTGATGCGCCTGTTCAACACCGGCATGGCGACCCGCCTCATGGCGGCAGCCCCCGAGGACTCCGCACTGGACTCCAAGATCGTTAGCCGCGCTATCGCTACCGCACAGGCAAACGTTGAGGGCCGTAACGCTGAGCAGCGTAAGAACGTGCTCAAGTATGACGACGTGCTCAACCGCCAGCGTGAAGCGATTTACAAGGACCGCGGTCGCATCCTGCACGGTGACGACCTGAAGGAACAGATTTCCGGCTTCGTGGACGAGGTGCTGACCACCATCATTGACGCCCGCGTCTCTGAAGGCCACGCCGAGGACTGGGACTTCGACGAGCTCTGGAGCGCCCTCAAGCAGGTGTACCCCATCTCCATCACCGTGGACGACCTGGCAGAGGACGCCGGCGACCGCACCAAGATCACTCGCGACCAGATCGTGAAGGAAGTTTTGGCGGACGCACACCTCATCTACGAGGAGCGTGAAAAGAGCGTCGGCGAAGAGAGCATGCGCGAAATTGAACGCCGCGTCATGCTGTCCGTCATTGGTGAGCGCTGGCCCGAGCACCTGTACGAGATGGAATACCTCAAGGAAGGTATCGGTCTGCGTGCAATGGCTCAGCGTGACCCGCTGGTCGAGTACCAGCGTGAAGGCTACGACATGTACCAGTCGATGCTCGGTGCGGTCCGTGAAGAGACCGTGACCTACCTGTTCAACCTGGACCTGTCCAAGCAGCGTACTCAGGCTTCTGCTGTGCGCCTGGCTGAGCCTTCGCGCCCGAAGTTCCTGCAGTACTCCGCCCCCGATGAGGACGGTCACGAGCAGGTTCACGTTGAGCGCACCAAGGAGAGCTAGCCTCGGTGTAAACCCGGCGTAAACCCGAAAACGCTATAGACGCAACAGAGAGGGTGCGAATCCAATACCGGATTCGCACCCTCTCTGTTTGTCTGTGTGTTTTGTAGGGGAAGCCGGGGAAGCCTTAGTCTTCGTCCAAGCGGCTCTGCGGCTGCTCGATGGAGGTAATCAGCCACATGCCGTGAATCAGCCGCATCTGCATGGTCACCACGCGAACCTTATCCGCACAACGCAATAGCGCCACCGCCTCGTAAAGCTCCTCGTGCACCTTCTGCGCTCGCACCCGCAGCAGAACCGGCGGAAGAGTCAACAGCATCTCCTTGCGCACCTGACGCGGGTTCTTCGGGAAGAACGGCAGTAGACGGTGGAAACAATCCGCTGACACCCACTGCGCCAGCTGCTGACGCGAACGACGAGCCGACATGATCTCCAGGTAAGCAATCGCCACACCCGCGCAACGACCCTCCAACTGGCGAGCCAATGCATCCGCAGGACGCAGCGGGCGGCCCCTCTTCACTACCTTCGGGCGCTGCGCCGAATGCTGCTCATAACGCGGCAGCGGCAACAGCGAATAGACCGACGCGCTGTTCCGCCTCTGCACCAGAGCCATCGTGCCCTGCCCCTGCTCCGGTAGCGGAGCGACCTGCTCGGCACTCGCGGGCTGGGGCACCGACTGAGCCACCGGCTGGGAGGTGCGAGCCGCCTGACGCTTTGAATACGGGCTGGCAGGCTGGTTGTCGCGGGAGGCAGGCTGATGCGGCGGGGTCCACGGGGAACGGGGGAGAAGGTTGGAGAAGCTCATGACGGCTCCTTTCGGTGCAGGGTATGTGAGGTGAGTTGAGCGAACGAAAGACTGTTAGGATGAGGTGGAATGGGGTGGAAGACGCGGGTGAGGTTAGTGAACGGGCTGTTCGGGAATCTGCAGAACCTGCCCCTCGTAGAGCAGTTCGGCGTTCTGACCCAGAGCGTCCTTATTCGCCTCGTAAATATCGAGAGTGTAGTCGTAAATGGTGGAGGCGTCGGTGCCTTCACCCAGTTGCTCGGCGGCAATAGACCAGAGCGTATCGCCCGCCTGGACCGTGTAGGAGTAGGTGCCCGCCTCAGCGCGGGGTGGGGAGAAGAACGGGCTGCGATCCTGCAACGAGCCTGACGCCTCCGTGGGCTGAGGAGCCAGCGGAATATCGGGAATCTCTGCAGAGAGGGTCAGGGGAGCGGAGGCGGCTTCCGGGGTGATGCTGTCCGTGGTGGTACTGGCGGGCTCCGCATCTGAGACGGTGGCTGGGCTGGCCTCTGCAGTCGCGGTACCCATTGAATCTGTGGTTATGACCGCCGAAATGGTCGTTTGCGGCATGCCCTCCGTGCCGTTTACCCCGGCGTTGCTGGGCGTAGCCACCGTAGCCTGCGCGGGAGCCAGAACCGCCCCCACTCCAAGAGCCGTGCCGCCGAGCGTCAGGACGATGCGGCGCATAAAGCGCGGACGGAAAATCGCCGGAACCTTCAGCACTGCGCGGTCAACGTTGCGGCTCGAAACTCGCAGGGAACGAGCGTAGAAGAGCGCGTAGATAAAGCTGATGAACCACCACGCGGTAATGAGGAGCGCCGCCGCTCCTGCGCAGAGCAGCGAAGCGTCTGTCAGCGGGTGTGCCGAGGGGATGCGGTGCAGGTTCACGCTCAACGCACCAAGGACCGCCGCGGAAAGCAGGGGAGGGGCGATGAAGAGCAGCGCGTCCTGGTAGCTTGCCTTAGTGCCGGGCCCGATTGCAGAGCCGCCGCCAGCGGCTACCTCTGCACTGACAGTACGAGGCGCGGCTGCGGAGTGTGAGACTGCGGAGTGTGAGGCGAAGGTGGCAGGGCGTGAAGCGAAGGCAGCGGGGGCTGATCCCGGAGTGGAAAATTGATCCACGATGACCTCCAAATGGTGTGTTTGATAGCTTTTGGTGTTTCTTCATTTATACAGGAAGTCGTGTCAAAAATGAAGCAAAACGCATCAAAATGCATAAAAAACATATAATTTGGTGAAATTTGCTTCAAAAACCAGGCTCAAGAATCATCATTCGACCAGAAAGCACCCCGGTTCGTATCTGCACCCGCTACTCGGGTAGGGTCATAGCATGAGCATGGAAAAGTTCCTACGAGACATTGAGGCGCGCCTCGCCTCCGAACGCGCCTGGGATATGGAACAGGATGCCCGCCAAGTCGCCCGCGTCCAGTACTCCACCATTACCCTCGACGACCGCCTCCTCGCACAGATTGGCGGCCCCATTCGTATCTGCGCCACCGACATGCAAACCTACGAAGGCAAACTCGAAATGGTCGGCGAAGAATGGGTCAGCATCGAAGCGCGCGGCGAGAATATCATCATCCCCCTGCGCGGAATGCTCTGGTGGGAAGGCGGCATCGCCCCCGGGCGCGCTGATATTCGCCCCGAACGCTACCGCATGAAAATTCAGCTCGCCCTCCGCTCCCTCGCCATGGCACGCGAACCCGTCCGCCTCTCCCTCGAGGGTGGCACCGTCAGCTACGACGGCGTGATCGAGCGAGTCGGCGCCGACTTCCTTGAGCTGCGCCTGCTCAACGGTGGGCAGTACCCGCGCATCTATGAACGCGACCAGTACGCGCGTGCAGCCTATGGTGCGCAGGGAGCCTACGGTCAGGCGGGCTATGGTCAGGGTGCCTCCGGCTACTCCCGCGCCCCTCGCGGCGCCGGCGTGCGCACCATTCCGCTGGCTCGCGTCAGTGCGGTGATTGCCCGTATCTCGCGCTAAAAAGCCCGCATCAAAGCAATAAAAATACAAAAAGGTCCGCCCCTCTTCATTGAAATCTCAACGAGAGGAGCGGACCTTTCTGAAACCACTCGAGCGTTGCGCCCGCGAGGTGCATGTCGAATGCTACTCAGCCTTAGCCTTTGCAGTGAGCTTGCCGGAAGCAATTGCCTCCAGAGTCTGCTCGTGGCGCTCGGTAATGTACTCTTCAAAACGAGAGCGTTCAATACGCCACTGGTTACGCCCACCAATCTGAATGGCGGGAAGTTCGCCGCTACGCACCAGAGCGCGTACCTGCGAAAGCGAAACCTGCAGCTCCTCGGCGACGTCGCTCAGAGTGAGGAAACGAGGTGCAGTCATCGAATTGGATCCTTTCCGTGAGTGAAATCCTGGGCCCCTAGCTACCGTTAGTAGCCGTTCATATAGAGTTCGTAGTGAACATCTATTGAGTACTTTCAGTATATGCCATCACCGTGAAATTTGCCCGCAAAAAGCCTTATATGAGCTGAAAAGTTATCTAATCACCCCTTCAAAAGGGACGAAACTCAAAAATATTTCATAAACACGACTCTTGTTGAGAGCGAGTACTAAATGAAATATGCTGTTAGGGTTAGTGCCAGAATCCAGTCAAAGTACTAACGAACACACACCACTCGCTCATCGGTCAGTTGAACAACACCCGGAATCACCGCCGGCTTCCGCACCGAAAGGCACAACCACATCATGCGCATACGACAGAACGCGACGAAGCGTTCCACCCTCACCGAGCCCCACGCCAAACGCCTCAAAAGGCCCACCGTCAAGGACTGGCGATTCATCCTCGGTGTACTTCTCGTGCTCGTCTCCATCACCGGCGTGCAGCTCTACGTGCAAGCCAACAACAGCAAAACCGAGTACTACACCGCCAAAAGCGAAATCCGCCTCGGCGAGAAAATCACCGAAGACAAACTAGCCCGAGTCGAAGCGAACATCGACTCCGCCAAAGACAAGTACTTCACCCGCGCCGAAGCCGCACAGATGAACGGCAAAATCGCTACCCAGCGCATCCCCGCCGGCAACTTCATCAGCAAAGAATCGGTAGGCACTGAAACCTCCCCGGGGCGCCGCCTCGCCACTGTCAGCATTGACCGCACCGCTGCCTCCGCGCTGAAGGCAGGCGAGCGCGTGGACGTGTGGACTTCCGGCCCGCGCAACCCCGACACTAAGAGCGATAACCGCGTTGAAAACGGTGCCCGCGCCATCGTCACCAATGCCGAAATCGTTGCCGTAACGGTCGATGAAGGCGTGCTTGGCGCCAACGGCAAGGCAACCGTGCAGCTGTGGGTCAAGGAAGAAGCCCTCGCCGCCCTCGTCAAGGAAAGCAATAGCGACTCCAAGATCAGCCTCATCCCCGGCACCTATGGGGAGGGTCAGTGAACATCCCCGTCATCCTCTACGGCGATGACGGCTCGCTCCTGAACCGCATCGAAACCCAACGCGGCCGCGTCTCCGTGGCGCGCACCGTGCAGGACTTCAGTGAAGCCGTGGGCATGGCACATACAGGCATCGCCCGCGTACTGCTCTGTGCCCACGTGCCCGCCGAAATAAGCGCCTCCACCGTGGATGCGCTCGCCGCCTCCGAGGTGCTCCTGGCGGTCATCGCCCCGGACAACCTGCATCTGCCCACGCAGGCTCACCGTATCCGCCCCGAAGCTGCCCTCGACGAGATTCTGGGCTCGCTCGAACAAGCTGTGGATGCGGCGCTCGCCCGACCCAACGCAGGCTACGGCGTGCCCGCACAGACCCCGAATCAGGCTCCCGCGCAGGCGGTGCATCAGCCGGAGGCGCACGCCGCCTACGGTCAGGACGCAGGCTACGGATACGATGCAGGGTACGGCTACGACAGCGCGTACGGTGGCTACGGTTACGATAACGGAGCTGCTGGCCATGGGGCGGGCGGCTACGGCTACGACCCCGCCGCGGGCGCTGCTATAAACGCCGGCGCGCCCTACGGTGCTGACTACGGAAGCTACGGGATCGACCCCGCGGTGCCCGCCGGAAACGCGCCCGGTGCACCCGGCACACCCAGCGCGCATGACCCGGCGGAAGCCTCCTCCGTCGTGCCCAGCAACGAGGAATCCGTGCTCAGCCAGGCCGCCGCCATCGTCGACTCTTTCGCACCCGGCAACGACTACGCCCTGCATGTGCAGAACGAGAACAACGACGGCACCCTGCCGCAACACCCCGACATTAACCAGGACCCCGCCGCGCCCTCCCGCTATCAGCCCGGCCACCGCCTCGGCAAGATCGTGACTGTCTGGGGCACTCACGGCGCGCCCGGCCGAAGCACCATCGCATTCAACCTTGCCGCCCTCGCGGCGCAGCAGGGTCAGCAGGTCTGCCTCATCGACGCAGACACCTACGCACCCAGCCTGGACGCGCTCATGGCGCTCGAGGATACCGGCTCCGGCCTGGCAATTCTCTGCTCGGACGCCGACCGTGCCCAGCTCGACGAGAAGAAAGCCGGCGCCATCATGGAGCGTGTGCCCCTCAAGAACGGCACTTTCGACTTCTTGAGCGGCATCACCTCCTCCTCGCGTTGGCCCGAGGTGCGCGCCCGCGCCTTCGCCGAAGTACTCGAATGGCTTAAGCACCGCTACGACCTGGTCATCTGCGATGTTGCCGCACCCATCGAGGTGGACGAGGAGCTGACCTTTGACGGCCCGGCACCGCGCCGTAACGCCGCGACCCTCACCGCGCTCGCCTGCGCCGACCGCGTGATTGCGCTCGGCGAAGCGGACGTTATCGGCCTGCCGCGTCTGATCAACCTCGCTCGCGAGGTGCAGTCGCGCCCGGACCTGTTCGCACCTGAAACGGATGTGCAGTACTGGCTCAACCGCAGCCGCCGCGAAGCCGCCGGATTCAACCCGGAGGCGAAAATGCGCGATAACTGGGCACGCTACCTGTCGATTCCGCTCACCGGTGTGATTCCGTACGAGCGTAAGGTCATGGACCGTTTGCGCCGCAACGGTGAGGCACTGCTGGAGGTGGCACCCCGCCACGCAGTCGTGCAGTCCTTCGAAGCGATGCTCGAGGGCATGTACGCGGTGCGCCCCATCGTTTAACATCAGTCCCGGCGGGTAGGCCCGTCAGCTACAACTAATGCCCGCCAAAGGTGGGTGAAAGAGGCCCGGCTTATCGGTATTCCTCCCAGAACAGGGGAGCGCCGGTATGCCGGGTTTTCTGCATCTTCACCCGGGGCCAAGGCAGAGACGTGGTGCGAATGTCTCACTATCCAACTGAGGGGTGCATCTCATCTCTCTGCGTCATATTTGGGAATAAAAGCGTGCTTCAAGAAATGCTCTGTAAACTATTCCACGTATTGTCGTTTGAATGGGATTTGCGGCGAACAAACCGTAAAATGGTTGAACACACCCGAACTTAGGGAAGCACACAAACATATGTCTTTTGCAGAAGGAATTATGAGCGCCTGCGACTTCGGTCCCGGCGACACTGAACGCGTTCACCTCATCATGGGCGAATGGCAGGTCATCTCTGACATCGCCCAGAGTGACCTGGTTCTATGGTTCCCCACCGACTACGTTGTTGCCGACGGCAGTTCCCCGGATGCCGTCTCCGGCCCCAGCGAAACCAGTACTTTCCGTGCCTTCGCGCACGTGCGCCCCTCTAACGTCCGAACCCTCTTCCACCACGACATCATCGATCACGACATGGAAGACGGAATCCGCGACGAAGCATACCGCGTCTGGATTGACCAGAACATCAGCACCTACACCGACGAAGGAAGCGGTGAAGGCGTTGGTGCCCGCCCGCGCGTACACGTAACCTTCGTGCCCATCGTGCGCAACAACCGCACCATTGCGTTGCTGACCAGCCACAAGATTGCCACACCCAGTGGCTACCCCTCCATCAGCGACGAGGTCTACGAATATACTGCTGATACCATGCTCTCCATGGTGCACTCCGGCCTGTGGCCCGACCCCCTCGCCCAGGGAAATAACACTCAGGGCAACCCCCGCGTGATCGACGGCATTATTGTGCTTGACCCCTCCGGTCGTGTGGTCGTCGCTTCCCCGAACGCGAACTCCATGTACAACCGCATGGGCATGACCGGCTACCTCGAAAAGCAAAACCTTGCCGACGTCACCCGTGCGATGCTTCCTGCCGGTGAACAGGCGGATGAAACCCTGCAGCTCGTCCTGGCGGGCCGTAGTGACCTGCGCACCGAATTGGTTATTGCTCGTGCCCGCGTGACCATGCGCTCCATCCCGCTGCTGGTGCAGAGGCGCGCCCGCATCGAGCGTGAGGGCGCCGTGATTCTCTGCCGTGACGTGACCGAGTTGCGCCGCCGCGAGCTGGAGCTCATGACCAAGGACGCGACCATCCGCGAAATTCACCACCGCGTGAAGAACAACCTGCAGACCGTGTCCGCTCTGCTACGCCTGCAGTCGCGCCGTATGACCACTGATGAGGCACGTCAGGGCCTGGAGCAGGCGATGCGCCGCGTGGCAACGATTGCTACCGTGCACGAGGCGCTTTCGCAGGGCCTGACTCAGAACGTCGACTTTGATGAGCTGATTGAGCGTCAGTTCCACCTTGCCGCTGAGCTTGCTTCCCCCGGTCAGCACGTGTCTACCAAGCTGATTGGTTCCTTTGGATCTTTGCCGAGCCAGTTCGCCACCCCTCTGGCACTGGTTATCAACGAGGTTGTCGCGAACGCTGTGGAGCACGGCCTGGACGGCGAGACCGGCACCGTGACCCTTGAGGGTATTCGCGGCATCAACGATGAGGGTGAGAACATCCTCACCGTCGTGATTACTGATGACGGTAAGGGCATGGGCGATAAGAAGATTGAAGAGTCCGGCCCGAACGCCTACCGCCCGGTGACCGGTAAGGAAGGCCTGGGCATGCAGATTGTGCGTACCCTGGTGGCGAGCGAGCTGAACGGCTCGATTCGCTGGGAGGCTAATGAACCGAAGGGCACCCGCGTGGTGATTACCGCGGTGCTCGTCTAAGCCCTTCTCGTATGACATGTAGAACTGCCGCCGCCCCGAGTACGGGGTGGCGGCAGTTTGCTGTCTAGATAGGTTCTGTATATGGCAAAAGCGTGGTGCAGCGACATAAAGTCACTGCACCACGCTTTTGATGCCCTATTGAATACTCCGGAAGTTAGGATGCACGGCGGGCACGAGCTGCGCGACGCTTCATCGCACGACGCTCGTCTTCACTGGTGCCACCCCATACGCCGGAGTCCTGGCCGGTCTCGATGGCCCACTTCAGGCAGACGTCTACAACCTCGCAAGAGCGGCAGACAGTCTTAGCCTCTTCAATTTGCAACAGGGCAGGTCCGGTGTTTCCTACGGGGAAGAACAGCTCCGGATCCTTGTCCAAACAAGCTGCACGACTACGCCAATCCACGGTGGACCTCCTTCATGATTTACGGTCTCACGCGGTGGCAAGACACATCTATTTTCCTGTGCGCGTGTCAAATACATCCGCTGACGGGATGCTCACCCAGCGTTAGGGTGAAAATTGACTTATCAACTTTCGCATGTTGGAGCGGATGTGACAAGTACTTTTCTCTAAAAACTTCAGTATTACACTGAGGCATCTATCACTTAGGCAAACCTTTGTCTAATTGAGAGGGTGGGGAATCGCATGCTGACACACATAGTCTGCACCCCGTCTCATGGGCGAGACGTGGGCGGTTGGGTGAGCGGCACCTCAGGCATAATATAAAGCGGTACCTACCCCTGAAATACCGCACCGACGACGAGGCGGTGAACCCAAAACAGGGGAGCGCCCACCCGCTAACGCACCAGCGCATCAGGCCGAATACACCCCGGTCTGCCGCCGACACTACCCATGAGGAGCCCACCGTGACGTCACGCCCGTTCAACGTCATCTACGCATTCGCCCTGACCGAAACCTTCGCGGCATACATTCTGATTCGCGGTATCCTCTACCCCTTTATCGTCAGTGGATTGTCCACCGCCCAGGCAATTGTGGGCGGTGTGCTCCAGGTGCTCATTGCCTCGGGCATGACCTACTTCGGTCTACGTTTTTACCGTGGTCGCTTCGGCTCGCGCCTGCCCATGATCCTGATCACCCTCTGCGCCCTGTGGGTTACCGCAAGCACCCTCATCATGAACGTGAGTGCTTACGGCCTGAACATTAGCCAGTCCATCACGATTGCGGGTGTTATTGGCGCGGCGGTTGCCTTCGTCTTCGTGCTCATGCCCAGTAGCCGCCGCTATATTGAGGCGGTCACCGAGGCATCGGGCGAAGAAGCAGAGAAGTACAGCCGCCGACGCCGCTAAACCCCTAGCGCCGCTAACCCCTAGACGGCTTGGCTCTAGAGTGCTCAGCTCTAGACCGCTACCGGCACCTTCTGCGTAGCTGTTACAGCCTGTGCAGCCGTGCTCAGCGCCAGGGGAACCTGCGCCGCGCACACGGAGGCGCCATCCACCACCACGAGACGACCGGCGGGCTGCTCGCCCTGCGTGAATCGATCCAGAGGTAGCGCTGTCACCGTGCACATGTCGGCATCCGCCAGGGACGCAGGCGCGAGCAGAAGCGCACGCGAGCATCCCATGAGCGCAGCCAGCAGGGGTGAGGAGGCGCGCCTCGGCCAGGGCGTGTAGGTGACCAGCATGGCGCGGAACTCACCGCGACGCTCCAGAAGTAGCTGCTGAACGGCGGGCTGCAGGTACTGCAGATCATCAATGAGCACGAGTGTGCGCGCGGGGTTTGTCACTGAGTCCAGGAGTGCACGGGTACGCTCCACGCTCGGCGGCTCACCCGACGTGCCGCCATCACCCGATGCGCCGCCAGAACCCGAGGCGCTGCCATCACCCGAGGTGCCGCCAGAACCCTCAAGGACGAGGGTATCCAGCTGCGGGTTGAGCTGAGCAATGCTCTCTAGCAGGGTGGTTTTACCCGCCGAACGGGAACCCTGCACCGGAACCACAGCGCCGGCCGGGGCGCTCAACCACACCGGCATCTGCCGACGGTCAAACGCGACCAGCAGCTTAGCGCCCTGCGGATTGCAGGCGGCGTGGGCGGCGGTCACGTACTCGGTCGAGGGCATGCGGTAGTACTCGGGGAACTGCCGCAGAAGAGTGCCGGGGCGAGCGGCTGAACCGCTAGAAGCGCTCGCGGCATTACCCCGCAGAACCTGAACCAGCTCCTGGAAACCCGCAACGCAGGGCGAAAGAATCGAAGCGCTCAGCGGCTGATCCCCAATCAACTCCTCATTAATGGCACCCTCCACGCAGTAGTGGCTCTGCGCCGGGGTGGGGTAGTCCTTGCTCGTCGAACGCATCAGGTCGGCATCCAGGAAGCGGCGGCTCAACAGCGTAGAATGCGCCGCCGCCGCAAAACGACCGCGCGGATTCAATGCGGAGGTGAACACCACCGAATAGCCGCGACGGCACCCCTGCGAGAGTAGATCGTAGAGCAGGTTCTCCGTATCGGGCTGGCGAACCAGCGCCTCCAGCCAACTGTCCAGACCGTCCACGACAATGAGCGGGCGGGCGGAAGCCTCGGCACCCCACAGGTTCGGGGCGCGCAGCTCCTCCAGGCAGAACCGCAGATGCGAAAGCTCCTGAGCACCCACCAGCGCCTCAAAGGCACCGGCGTAGGGTTCAAGATCGCGGTGGAGCGCACCGTCAGAGGTCAGCAGAACAACCGGCGTGCGGGCGGCGAACGCCTGAGCTAGCAACCCATACAGCATCGGGGCTCGTTCGGCATTCTGCGCCAGCAGCGCCAGAGCCTGATGCCCCGACCAGCGAATCTGGCGGCGCACGCCGTAGCGGGCAATCTCCAGCTCGCCCAGCAGGTAGCCTTCGGGAGTGGTGCTGGGCTCGCCGCGTTTCTGAGGGGTAGCCGCCGGGTCGATGCCGTACGTTACCGGTTCGCTAACCGGCGCCTCGAGCGCGGGCAGCTGGGTGTTCTCGGGAAGCTCCGGCGGAATCGGGCAGTACTCATCCTGAACCGCCGCGCTCTTCTGCGCACCCCTCGGAGCGTACTCGCGTTCGTAGAGCGCACGAATCTGCTGCGCCGAACGAATCAGCAGCTCATCCTCATTCCCACCCGTCTTCTGAACGGGGGAGACAGTAGTCAGCTCACGCCAGCCACCCTCCTCAAGACCCAGCACCTGCACCGGGCGGGTATCAGTACTTGACGGAACCGCATCCACCAGCGGAGCACGGAACGGCAGGGAGCGACCATCCGGCAGGCGCACGTACCCGGCACCCGGATGCGCCGCCGAAATATACGCCGCAGACTCATGCTCCAGCAGGTTGTAGGAATCCTGGGCGCTCGCCACGCGCAGGCAAATGCTCGTGGCAATATTGGCGCGAATATCCTGCGAAATAGCACCCTGCGGACGCTGAGTCGCCAACACCAGGTGCAGACCGAGCGAGCGGCCAATCGTGGCGATGCGCATCAGCTCAGCCATGGCGTCCGGCATGGAATCGATGAGCATGCGGAACTCATCCACCACGATCAGCAGCTCGGGGTAGCGCGGAGTCGTACCCGCCGCCTGGCAGGATGCCAGGTAGTCGCGGTAGGAGTTTACGCCGAGCGCCTGCAGATCCACCTCACGTCGGTGAATATCGGCGCGCAAAAATTCGAGTGCACGCTCCACGGCGGACACATCAAAATTGCTCAACACGCTGAGCGCATGCGGTAGCTGAGCCAGAGGACCCAAACCAGCCGAGCCCTTGAAGTCCACCAGAATCAGGCCGAGGCGCTCGGGCGGGTAACGTAGCGCAGCGCTGAGCACCAGCGAACGCAGCAGCTGCGATTTGCCGGCACCGGTCGTGCCACCGAGCAGCCAGTGTGGGCCGTGCTCAGACAGACCAATATTCAGCGAGCCACCCGAAGAAACACCCAGGTAGCAGCGAATATCGGAGGCGTAACGCTGAGCGGACCAGCGCTGCAGAACGGACTCCACCGCCATGTCATCGGTGCGGTTCTTCTGCCGCGCGCTCTGCGCCTGCAGGGAAGAGAATAGATGCGCCGACTGGTGCACCTGAGCCTCACTAAGCGCGCCCTGCTCCTGCTCGCACCCGGCGCGGTACAGGTTCTCAAGAGCGGCACAGAATGCCTCAACGCTGAGCCCATCGGCGTGCTGGCACAGACCCTCACACGCCAGAGGGTGCACCTGGTAGACACCCTCGGTGGGCTGCACCGGCGGCGCCGCGTAACCCTGTGTACGGTAACGGATGCTCTGACGGTGGCTACCCTCACTTGCACACTCAACCCAGGCGGCACCAAAAAGCGCACCGGGTGCATGGGCGGAACTATCACCCTCAGCACTGCCCAGCACGCAGAGCGCCGGGGCGTTCATCTTCTGCTCACGCGGGGAGGCGAACGCGCGGGACGGCGAAGACTCCGCGACCGCCCCAGAGTTCAGCGCGGTCAGCAGGGGAGCGTAGATAGCGCTCGCCTGCAGGGGCATGAGAATCAGCGGCGGAACAGATGCGGAAAGCTCCGACTGCAAGCTACTCTGCAGGGCCTGCAGATACTTCTCATGCTGCACGCCCGGCAGGCAATGCACGCTCACGCCCGGCACCACAGCCAGAGTCTGCAAGAGACTATTGGTGCGCTGCTGATCAGCGCTTTCAGCACCCGCCAGCAGAACGTGCACCGCACCCGGATAGCCCGCCACCAGCTGCACCAGGTAGGCGCGCAGATGTGCCTCCTCCAGCTTCAGGTAGTGCCCGAGAGTCGGGGTGGGTAGCGGCAGATAGTGGGGTGCATCCTGTTTCTCCAGAGTGCCCAGCGGGAGGTTGCGGCCGCGCAGGTAGGGCTGGCGGGGACCGCACCCGAGCACAATAGCCGGGTAGGCGGCATCATGCAGGGCAGAGGTGCCCGAAATCGCCAGGTCGCCCGCGGTCGGCAGGGCGAGAGCACGTTCCTTCTCCTGCAGTGCCGCCTGATGAGTCTGCTGCGATGCGGCACGGTTCTCCGCCCGACCGCCAAAGAAATGCAGAAGCATCAGCAACGAAGACGCCGCTGACATCAGCAGAAGGAACCACATGCCGGTCACCAGCGCAATGATCAGACCCACCACAATCGGCAGGCACACGCTCAGCAGAATCTGCTTGAGCTTACGCGGCGCGGGAGGGTTCACCACCACCGGCTCAAAGGGGTTGCCGGCATCGCCCAGGGGAGCGAGCATCTGCGCGGGCTCGCCACTGGAAGAGCCAGAAGAAGAACCGAGAGAAGAACCGGGGGTAGCGGTGACGCTCGCCTTCTTGGCGGTGTGTTCGCCGTCGGCGCTGGGGGAGGTGAGCATGCAGAGTGAGGAGCCGAGGTGGAAAGGCTCGTCCCAGCGCAGGATGCGCGGCTCGGCGCTCTGCACCTTCTTACTGCCCTGTGCGTTCTTAGCTCCCTGGGCCTTCTCGCTGCCCTCGCTCGCGGCGGGGTGCTTTTCGATCCAGCGGATGCCGGAGCTATCGGCGTAGAAGTTGCCGTGCACCGGCTTGAGGAAGGGGTCTTGCAGGTGAATGTGGTGCGGCTGTTCTCCTCCAGGGGCAGGTAGTGCCGCCCTGCCGAGGCTGGTGCGGCCGCGGCTGATGGGGAAAGTTGCGCCCGCGTCGGGTCCGCGCAGAATGTGCAGGAGGCTGACGGCGGGCGCGCCCGGAGTTTGAGATTCGTTCGGAATGTGGCTGTTTGGCGCAATCGAGGCGCCGGCGGGATCCTTATCGTGTGCGGGGCGTAGCTGGAACGTCGTTTCCTGTGCCTGAGCGTGCGCGCCGGGTGCAGGGTGCTGTAGAGCTTGGTTGAGTGCCTGATCTAGAGCCTGCTGGTGTACGCTACCGGGGCGCAGCTGTATTCCGGTGGGTGCCGCCTCGCCGTCGAGTCGGAGTACTCGGGGGTAGGGGAGCGCGTTGGTTGTGTTGTGGTGGTCGAGAAAGAAGAGAGTCATACCCTCAGAAAACATTAAAAAGCATTAAAGCTCAATAAATTATCTGTAGGTAAACTAATATGTTCGTATTTTTTGAATTTTTCGCCCTATTTTTCAAAAAATTGTGGATAAACCACCTCAATCACCTCTCGCGTGCACCAGCGCGCATCCCCAAATATGCCGCAGGGGTGCTTCCTTGTAGCGCGTGAGAGCCATGAAACGCCACCCTCGAACCACCCCCCCTGCGCCTACAGCTCTAGGTGGCGGGTAATTACCGCCGCAACTAGGACAGGGTGAATATTTACCCGTAAATAAAATTCCTTCACCATGAGTAGACCGTAAAAATACGCAGAAGAAAGAACTGTCTCAGACCGGCGTGACCTCGGGGCTCGCGAAGAATATTCACTCGGGGAAAGAGCGTGCGAACAATAGTCCAAAAGCCCCTAAAAGCACGTCATAAGTATGCGTAGTGCTTGATAAACAGGTATCTTAGATTATGACTATATCCATCACGGGAGGGGCTTTTTGTGCCCACCCGTGCGGATTGCGGCGCGACTGAGAACCCTCGGATGTGTCCAATCTGGTAGGTGAATACCGCCCTCGCAGAAGCGGCGGTGCGCCGTGATAATACAGGAGAAAACATTGACCGCTGACCTCGTAGTAGTCGGTTCGGGCCTCTTTGGTCTGACCATCGCAGAACAGGCTGCCACTGAGCTGGGCCTGAAGGTTGCCCTGCTGGACCGCCGTTCCCACATCGGTGGTAACGCATACAGCGAGAAGGAGAAGCAGACCGGTATTGAGGTGCACCGCTACGGTGCGCACCTGTTCCACACCTCCAACGAGCGTGTCTGGGAGTACGTGAACCGTTTCACCGAGTTCACCAACTACGTACACCGCGTGTACACCCGCCACAACGGCATCGTGTACCCCATGCCGATTAACCTGGGTACCATCAACCAGTTCTTCAACGCAGCTTACTCTCCCGCAGAGGCAAAGGCGCTCATCGCTGAGCAGGCTGGCGAGCTGGCTGGTACCGACCCGCAGAACCTGAACGATAAGGGTATCTCCCTGATTGGTCGCCCCCTGTACGAGGCGTTCATCAAGCACTACACCGCTAAGCAGTGGCAGACCCCGCCGGAAGAGCTGCCCGCATCCATCATTTCCCGTCTGCCGGTTCGCTACAACTATGACAACCGCTACTTCAACGACAAGTACGAGGGTCTGCCCGTTGACGGCTACGCAGCATGGCTGGAGCGTATGGCGGCGCACCCGAACATTGAGGTGCACCTGAACACTGACTTCTTCGAGCCCGGTCACCAGTACTCTCGCGAGAACGTCCTGGGTCAGATTCCCGTGGTCTACACCGGCCCGGTTGACCGCTACTTCGACTACGCTGAGGGCGACCTGTCCTGGCGTACCATCGACCTGGAAGAAGAAGTCCTGCCGATTGAGGACTTCCAGGGCTGCTCCGTGATGAACTACCCCGATGCTGATGTTCCCTTCACCCGCATCCACGAGTTCCGTCACTTCCACCCCGAGCGTGACTACACCAAGGACGCAACCGTCATCATGCGCGAGTACTCTCGCTTCGCGAACAAGGGCGACGAGCCGTACTACCCGGTCAACACCTCCGTGGACCGTGAGAAGCTGCTGGCGTACCGCGACCTGGCTAAGGGCGAGAACAACGTGCTGTTCGGTGGCCGCCTGGGTACCTACAAGTACCTGGATATGCACATGGCTATCGGTGCTGCACTGTCCATGTTCGATAACAAGATCCGCCCGCACTTCGCTAACGGTGCGAAGATCGAGTCCGGTGGTGTTGACGCATAACCATGGCTGATAAGACTTTGAAGAACCTGCAGCGGGTTATTTTCCCGAGTGCGGTTGAGACTGACGTCGTGCCCCTGTACGTGGATGCGAGTGTCGCAACCGGCGTTCAGTTGCCCACCCGTATTGACGGCGACGCTTCCACCTCCATTGCGGAGGCGATGAACACCTCCGGTCAGTCTGTATCGAACGCTAGCGCGAACCGTGATGCCGCTAACAGCCTGAACAGCCGCCGCTCCATCACCGTGAACGCGGGCCAGAGCCTGTCTTTCGGTACGTACTTCAACGCGTTCCCCGCCTCGTACTGGCGCCGCTGGACTGACCTGCAGAAGGTCGTGCTGAGCGTTCAGACTCGCGGCGAGGGCATGGTCATTGTGTACAAGTCCAACGGCCGTGGCGTGATTCAGCGCGTGGATGCGAAGCTGCTCTCCGGCGAGGAAACCAACACCTTCACGCTGCCCCTGGCACCGTTCGGTGACGGCGGCTGGTACTGGTTCGACCTGGCAGGCACCACCGACCTTGAGCTGGTTGAGGCGAACTGGCTGGGCGACATTGAGCCCCGCGCAGACGTGAAGGCTGGTCAGGCGACCGTGCAGATTACCACCATGAACAAGGTGGAGTACTGCATCAATAACATTCGTGCTCTGGGTGAGAGCCCCGAGATTTTCGATGCTGTGCACGAGTTCCTGATTGTGGACCAGGGTACCCAGAAGGTGCAGGACCACGAGGACTTCGAAGAGGTCGTCAAGCCCCTCTCCGGTAAGTTCCGCATTATCAACCAGGGCAACCTGGGTGGTTCCGGTGGCTTCTCGCGCGGCATGTTCGAGGCTGTCAACAACGGTTCCGATTACGTGCTGCTGCTCGATGACGACGTTATCGTTGAGCCCGAGTCGATTCTGCGTATGGTGACCTTCGCGAACTACTGCAAGGAACCCACCATCGTGGGTGCGCACATGTTCGACATGTTCGACCGTTCGGTTCTGCACGCGTTCGGTGAGGTTGTTGACCCGTGGCGTAACTTCTACGCTAAGCCGCACGATGACATGGCGATGGGCCACAACCTGGGTCACCACAACCTGCGTAACACCCCGTGGCTGCACCGCCGCGTGGACGTGGACTACAACGGCTGGTGGATGTGCCTCATCCCGACCACCGTCATCAAGGAAATCGGTCTGTCCCTGCCTCTGTTCCTGAAGTGGGATGACGCTGAGTACGGTCTGCGCGCTAAGGCCGCGGGCTTCGCTACCGTGTCCTTCCCCGGTGCGGGCGTGTGGCACGTGTCCTGGACCGATAAGGATGACTCCGTCGGCTGGCAGGCGTACTACCACGAGCGCAACCGCCTCATTACGGCGCTGCTGCACTCGCCCTTCGATAAGGGTGGCCGCGTGCTGCTGGAGTCCCTGTTCTTGGACGTCAAGCACACCCTGTCCATGCAGTACTACACCGAGGCTGGCCGCCTGATGGCGCTGGAGGATCTGCTCTCCGGCCCCGAGCACCTGCACCCCTCGCTCTCGCAGCGTCTGCCGGTGATTCGTGCGATGGCTAAGGAGTACCCGGAGTCTCAGGTGAAGCCGAACGTGGATGATTTCCCGGCTATCCAGACGAAGAAGCCTCCGTTCCGTGGCCGCCGCGCCTTTGCGTCCCCCGGTTACAAGAAGCTTGCTTCCTGGACCGCGAAGACTGTTGCTCGTCAGCTGCTCAAGCCGGTGAGTGAAGAGGCGAAGGCTCACCCGCAGATTCAGCTGAACTACGGTGAGACCAACTGGTGGACCCTGTCGAAGTTCGATTCGGCTCTGGCGACTAACGCTGAGGGTACCGGTCTGTTCTGGTACCGCCGCGATCCCGAGCAGCTCAAGTCGAAGCTGGCTCAGGCCGCTAAGCTGCACGTTCAGCTGGTGACCGGTTGGGATAAGCTGCGTGAGCAGTACCGTTCGAAGGCTGCTGAGGTTGCCTCCTACGATGCGTGGGCTAAGACCTTCGCTGAGCATACGGATTCTGAGCTGACCCGATGAACGATCTGAAGTCTGTTCCCCTGAAGGCGCCCGGCCGTGGGCGCGGCATCTTGGATGCGGTGAAGAACCGCTACCTGCTTCGACTGCTGGTCGATAAGGAAATCCAGGTCCGCTACCGCGGCTCGGTGCTGGGCATTTTGTGGTCGTACATTAAGCCGGGTGTGCAGTTCCTGGTGTTCTACATTGCCATGGGTATGTTCCTTGGCTTGGAACGCGGTATGCACAACTATGCGGTGTACCTGTTCTCGGGCATGATTGCCATTAACTTCTTCTCGGAGGGTTTTGGTAATGGTGCTCGCGCCATGGTGGTTAACAGCGCGCTGATTCGTAAGATTTACCTGCCGCGTGAGCTGTTCTCGCTGTCGACGGTGTGGGTGGCTCTGGTGCATTTTGTGCCTCAGATTGCTGTGATGCTGCTGGCCTGCTTCTTGGTGGGTTGGTCCCCGACCTTCCTGGCGTTTGGGTCGATTCTGGCGGGCATGCTGATTGTGATGATGCTGTCCTATGGTCTGGGTTTGATTTTCGGTGTGGCGAACGTGTTCTTCCGCGATTCGGAGAACATTGTGGACATGCTGCTGATGGTGGCTACCTGGTTCTCGCCGGTGCTGTACTCCTGGACCATGGTGCGTGACACTCTCTATCCGTGGGTGTTCAACGTGTTCATGCTTAATCCGCTGACCGTTGCGGTGGAGCTGTTCCACTATGGCTTCTGGCATCCGACGCTCCGTCCTGAGGATTTGGCGCTTCCTGCTTCGCAGGTGGTTCCGCATCTTTTCAGCTTCTGGACTCCGATTGCCCTTGGTATTTCTCTGCTGACCGTTTTGATTGGTGATTTGCTCTTCCGTAAGTTTGAGGGCAACTTCGCCCAGGAGCTCTGATTCTGTGGATATTAAGAAGCTTGAGTTCCCGCCGGTGAGCCCGGACGCTCCCGTGGTGATTCACGTGGAGAATTTGGTGAAGCGCTTCGTTCTGCGCCACACCCGTTCGATGAAGGAAGCTTTTGTGTGGCTGATTAAGGGCCGCAAGGGTGATCTTTCGGAGAAGTTCAATGCGCTCAACGGCGTGAGCCTGGACATTCGTCAGGGTGAGCGTGTGGCTCTTCTGGGTCTGAACGGCTCGGGTAAGTCCACGCTGCTGAAGATGATTTCTGGCGTGATGCGCGCCGATGAGGGTGAGGTTCTCACTCGCGGCAATATTGCGGGTCTGATTGAGGTGGGCGCTGGTTTCCACCCGGATCTGACTGGCCGCGATAACGTGTACCTCAACGGCGCGATCTTGGGTATGTCCAAGGAGGAGATTGAGGCTTCCTTCGATTCGATTGTGGATTTCGCTGAGATTCACGACTTTATCGATACCGAGGTGAAGTTCTACTCTTCGGGTATGTACCTGCGTCTGGCGTTCTCGGTTGCGGTTCATACGAACCCGGATATCTTCCTGGTGGATGAGATTCTTGCGGTGGGCGATGAGCCGTTCCAGAAGAAGTGTATTGCGAAGATTCAGGAGCTGTGCTCTGCCGGTAAGACTCTTGCCGTGGTGAGCCATGACCTGGATTTGGTTTCTAAGATTTGTGACCGCGGCGTGGTGCTGGAGCACGGTAACCTGCGTTTTGACGGTCCGATTAAGGAAGCTGTGAAGGTGATTCGTGGTGGCGACTAGCCGCTAGGTGATTGCTTGTGATGGGGCGTGTATTCCCGATGGGGGAGTGCACGCCCCTTTGCCATGCCTGAATACTGTGCCCGAATGCCCTACCCTAATGCCCCGCCCGAGAAGATGATCTGCTCGATGGGGTTCTGGCGTTTCAGCAGGGGAGGTAGGGGCAGCTGGGTGTGGCAGGGGCTGCTGCGGGGTATTTAAGACGAAATATTACGTGTGCACTAAGTGCAATATGGTGGTGCTCAACGGTGAGCGGTTCGGGAGGCGCACGTGCAATTGTTCTGCAAGTCACAGCTGACTAGGCACTTTGAATTTTGATGCACGTTAGGTAATGATATGTGCGATTCCATGCATCAAAAATACTCAAATACTATACTCGTAAATATTAAGGGGCGTTTTATTACATTTTGATAAATTTGATGCACTGAGGGTAGGGTGATGATGGCATTGATGTATCAATGCTTCACCGTATTCCACACAACCACACCACACAGCATCGGATCATTTCAATGGAGAACACCGTACTGGATACCCGGGCGGAGCATCTAACTCTGCTCGAGGAAAATATCCGTGAGGCAATGCGCCACCGCAGCCTGGACCCGCACGAGGACCAGCGCGCCGTTCGCGGGCTCATTGACGAGCACCTGAACGATTACGAACAGCGCCGCACCCGCATCTCCCTGCCCGATTTGGGCGACCGCGAATCCGTGATTCAGCGCCTGCACGATGAAATCTGCGGCTTCGGCGTGATCCAGCCGTTCCTCGATGATGAGAGCGTTGAAGAAATCTGGATCAACTCGCCCGACGAAATCTTTATCGCCCGCAACGGCGAAAGCGAATTGACCGGCCTGCACCTGAGCGCCGAGGCGATCAATAGCCTGCTGGAGCGCATGCTCAAGCCTTCGGGTCGCCGTGTGGATCTTTCCTCCCCGTTTGTTGATGCATCCCTGCCGGATGGATCCCGCTTGCACGCGGTGATTCCGGATATTACCCGCAGGCACACGAGCATCAACATCCGTAAGTTCGTGGTGCGTGCCCGCCGCCTGCCCGATCTGGTGCGCATGAACTCGCTGAGTGCTGGCGCGGCGTCCCTGCTGCATGCGGCAGTGGAGAGCGGCATGAACATCCTCGTTTCGGGCGCAACCCAGGCGGGTAAGACCACGATGCTGAACTGCCTGTCGGCATCCATTCCTCCGCGTGAGCGCGTGATTACGTGCGAAGAAATTTTTGAGCTCGCGGTTCCGCTCCGCGATGTGGTGGGTCTGCAGTGCCGCCAGCCGAACCTTGAGGGCACCGGCGCGATTGAGTTGCGCCGCCTGGTCAAGGAGGCTCTGCGTATGCGCCCGGACCGCATCCTCATTGGTGAGGTGCGCGAGGCGGAATCCCTGGACATGCTCATTGCGCTCAACGCGGGTCTGCCTGGCATGTGCACGATTCACGCGAACTCGGCACGTGACGCGGTGACCAAGATTTGTACCCTGCCGCTGCTGGCAGGCGAGAATATCTCCTCGGCGTTCGTGGTGCCGACCGTGGCGTCCTGCTTTGACATTGTGGTGCATTGCGGCCGCGATTCGCGCGGTCAGCGCCAGGTCGAAGAGATCAGCATGCTGGGCGGCCGCGTTGAGGACGGCGTGATTGAGATGTCCCCGCTGTTTGTGCGCCGTGACGGTCAGATGGTGTGCGTGGCGTTGGAGCTGCCGAACCCGGACCGTTGGATTCGTGCCGGTCACCGCCCCGAGCAGGTGCTGGCTGCGGCGAAGGCGGGTCAGTAATGCCCCTGTTTCTGAGCCTGATTTTGGGGTTGGGCGTCTGCCTGATTTACCTTTCCTGCTTTCCTGATAACGGCAAGCCGCCGAAGCCGAGTAATGACCCGGCGCTGGTTGTGGCGTTGCGTAAGGCGGGTATGCATTCGCTGACTCCTCGCACGTTCATGTGGGTGAGCGTTGCCAGCGGCGTGACTGCCTCGGTGTTGTTGCTGATGGTCACTCAGCTGCTACCGTTGGGTCTGCTGGGCCTGATTGGTGGTTTTGTGGCGCCTCGTGTGGTCGTGAATCATCGTGCTCGCGCGGCGGATGCCCGTATTTGGCAGCTGTGGCCGGATGCTGTGGACCACCTGCGTTCTGCGATTCGCGCGGGTCTGTCCCTGCCGGAGGCGCTGATTCAGCTCTCGTACCGCGGCCCGGAAGAGCTGCGTGATGCCTTTGCCCATTTTTCGCGTGATTACCGTGCGTCGGGTGAGTTTGTGCCGTCGCTGAACCGTTTGAAGGAGTACCTTTCTGACCCTGTGGCGGACACCATCATTGAGGCTTTGAAGATTGCCCGCGAGGTGGGCGGTTCGGACCTGGGCAAGCTGCTGGGCACGCTCAGCGATTTTCTGCGCGATAATGCCCGCACCCGCTCGGAGCTTCTGGCCCGCCAATCCTGGACAGTGAATGCGGCTCGCCTCTCCTGCGTGGCGCCCTGGTTTGTGCTGTGTCTGATGGCGACTCAGCCTGCCGCGCGCATGGTTTATAACTCCTTTGCCGGTGCGATGCTGATGATTGCCGGTGCCGCTATTTCTTTGGCGGCGTACCGTCTGATGCTGCGTATTGGTGAGTTGCCGCGTGAACGGAGGGTTTTCGGGTGAACCTGCCTCTGATTTTTAGTCTGCTGCTGGCGGCCGGTGTGGGTCTGATTCTTTCCTCGGTGCTCAATACTCGCAGCATTTCGTTCTCGGATCGTGTGGCGTCGCAGCTGCGCGGTGAGACTCTGCGTGAGTCGTTGTTGAAGGAGCAGGAGCGTCGTGAGCCGAGCCTGCTGGAGGCGATTTCGGCGTTCTGCGCGCCGCTGCTTCGTTCGCTGTCTTCGTCGCTGAGCGGCTCGTCGTTGAGTGATAGTTCGGTGCAGGAGCGTCTGCGTCGTGCTGGCTCTTCGCAGAGTGTGAGCGCGTTTCGTGCTGAGCAGCTGCTGTGGGCTCTTGCCGGTGTGACCGTCATGAGTGCCCTGACCGTTATCGGTGTGGTGCAGGAGCGTTTCTCTATCCTGGTGGCTCTTGTGCTGGTGCTGGTGAGTGGTTTGAGCGGCTTTCTGGCGCGTGACTGGTGGCTGGGTGAGGCGGTGACTAAGCGTGAGAAGCAACTGGTTGCTGAGTTCCCGGCGCTGGCGGAGATGATGGCTCTGTCGGTAACGGCGGGCGAGTCGGCGCTGGCGGCTTTGGAGCGTATCTGTTTGACCTCTCGCGGCGAGTTGGCTCGTGAGTTTTCTGAGATTTTGGCGCAGACCCGCACCGGCGTTTCGCTGCTGAGTGCGTTGCAGGAGTTCGCGGAGCGTACTCGCGTTCCGGCGTTGAGCCGCTTCGTTGAGGGTATTGCTGTTGCGATTGAGCGCGGTACCCCTCTGGCTGATGTGTTGCGTGCGCAGGCTCAGGATGTGCGCGATAACGCTAAGCGTGAGCTGATGGAAACAGCCGGTAAGAAGGAGATCGCGATGCTCGCCCCGGTGGTGTTTTTCATCCTGCCGCTGACCGTAATTTTTGCGGTCTTCCCGGGCCTGTCGCTCATGCGTTTGAACTTTTAGATTTTGCGGCGGGTACACACCGTACCGGCTGCACCGCGGTGGGCTGGGCTGATTGCCCGGCGCGCCGCACCAACCACACACTACACCCTTTGATAGAAGGAGAAAATCATGTTCCGTCGTTTCCGCACCACCCTCACCGTGCTGATTGCCCTGGCTATCGCATCCGTGCTGGCTCTGCGCCTGAAGAACAAGCAGGATGACCCCGAGCGCGGCGACGTGCCCGGCTGGGTCATGATCACCATGATGAGCGCCGTGCTGGTTGCCGCTATCTTGGCGATTGCTCAGCCCGCTCTGACCAAGATGTTCAACGACGCAATTGCTCTGGTTCACCAGTAATGCGTAAGCCCCGCATCGCTTCTGAGCTGACTGCCGCTGAGCTATCCTCCGCGGAATATTCTGCGGAGGAGAGCGAGCGCGGTGACGCCAGCACGGAATTCGTCATGGTCGGTGCGCTGCTGGTGTTGCTGACCATGGCGATTCTGCAGGTTTCTTTCGCCCTGTATGCACGAACCATGTTGGTGGATGCTGCGGCGGCTGGGGCACGTTACGGTACGATGCGTGACCGCACTCCGCAGGAGGGCATGGAGCGTACCCGTCAGATGATTGAGGGGGTTCTTCCGTCTTCGTATGCTGAGAATATTTCGTACCGTCAGAGTAGTGATTCTACGGGCGTGCGCACTTTGGAGGTGACGGTGAAGTCTCCGTTACCGGTGCTGGGCCCGTGGGGTTTTCCGGATTCTATTGAGGTGAAGGGGCATGCGATTTATGCGGAGCATCGTTCCGGTGATTAGTGGCTTTTCGCTTCGGCAGCGGGTGAAGGAACGCCTGATGAGCCGCTCTGACCGGCCTCTTTCTAACCAGCACAATCCTGAAGAGGGTAGCGCCATTGTGGAGTTCCTGGGTTTGGGTATTACTCTGCTCATCCCGGTGCTCTACGGCATTCTGACGATTTTTAGCCTGCAGTCTTCGGTGATGGCGGCTCATGCGGCGAGCGCCCAGGTGGTGCTGTATGTGCAGGAGCAGCCGCAGGATTCGTCGGTGGGCCCGGATTTGGCTAAGCGTCTGGCGGTGCACGCCGCAGCGGATTACGGGGTTGACCCGTCCGATGTGAGCGTGTCGTTGAGCTGTTCGTCGGGGGAGTGCGTCTCGGGTACGAAGGCGTACGCCACGGTGACGGTTCAGGCGCGTCTGCCGCTGCTGCCTTCGTTTATGGGTGGCGGCGTGATTCCGGTGAGTTCTCATGCGACGAGTTGGGGGTCTGGTCATGCTGATTCCTAATGGTTCGTCGGCTCGCCTGCTTTCCTCTGTGTGGGAGCGATACGCTAACGCACACCGTCGGGCTCGTGCCCACATGCAGGCTCGTGCCCGTGCGCAGAGGCGGGCGCTCGCCTCAGGCCGCCTCGACTCTGACCCGCTCGCATCAGGCCGCCTCGCCTCAAACCCGGAAGAGGGCAGCATTGCCCCGCTGATTGTGGGCATGCTGGCGTTGCTGTTGCTCATCGGTTCGGTGACTGTGGCGATTACGGGCGCGTATCTGCAGACTCAGCATCTGCAGGATGTGGCGGACGCTCAGGCGAACTCGATTACCCGCACGATGCGCACTCCGGATGAGGCGAGTGGTTCGGCGGCGTGGGAGTATGCGAGTGCGTACTTGGCTGAGGTTCAGCCGGGGCAGGATTTTCAGGCGTTGCGTCTGGAGAATGTGTCCGTGGATTCTGATCAGAGCGTGCACGTGTACCTGTCGGCTCGTATTCGTCCGCCGCTGCTGTCGATTCTGGTGCCTGATGGTATTGAGGTGACCGCTCATGGTTCGTCGCGTTTGAAGACGAGCCAGGGCCCGTCCACCGATTAGTGCGTCCATCAACGGCGCACGGGCATAACGGCGCACGGGCGTATCGGCTCACTCTCTTATTGGTGCGTTGTGAGCCCCCATTAGACTGCGAGGGTGCATCCGCAAGGTAGTGTAACGGCTAGCGGATGTGCCCTCGTTTTATGCTTTCTTTACGTCTCCATTGGGTGGCTTCTGCCCTCTAACCACCCTGTCCTTCTGCGCTGTGGGCTGTTTTGGGCTGTAACGGCGGGACTTTCTGGCCGTTTCGCGATAGTGTTAAAGGCTATGGCATCCTTCGACTTTTCTGCTGAGATTAAAGAGCTTCGCGCGATTTTCGCCTCTATTGCTGCTGTGAGCGATATTGAGGGGATTGAGCGCGCCATTGAGGACCTGTCTGCGCAGGCTGCCGCACCCGATTTGTGGGATGACGTGGAGAACGCGCAGAAGGTGACGAGCGCACTGTCGTATAAGCAGTCGGAGCTGAATCGTCTGCGTTCGCTGTCTTCTCGCATTGATGATGTTGAGGTGATGGTGGAGCTTGCCGAGGCTGAGGACGAGGAAACTGCCGCCGAGCTGCTTGCTGACGCTGAGCGTGAGTGCGCTGAGATTCGCGCCAAGCTGGAGGAGCTTGAGGTGCTGGTGCTGCTGTCGGGTGAGTACGATCAGCGTGAGGCTGTGGTGACGATCCGTTCGGGCGCCGGTGGCGTGGATGCTGCCGATTTCGCGGAGATGCTGCTGCGCATGTACCTGCGTTGGGCGGAGAAGAACGGCTACCCGACGAAGGTTCTGGACACCTCCTACGCTGAGGAGGCGGGCTTGAAGTCGGTGACCTTTGAGGTTAACGCGCCGTACGCTTTTGGTCGCCTGTCGGTGGAGGCGGGTACTCACCGCCTGGTGCGTATTTCGCCGTTCGATAATCAGGGCCGCCGCCAGACCTCGTTTGCGGCGGTTGAGGTGATTCCTCTGATTGAGCAGACGGATGCTATTGAGATTCCCGAGTCTGAGATTAAGGTGGATGTGTTCCGCTCCTCGGGCCCGGGTGGTCAGTCGGTGAACACAACGGACTCGGCGGTGCGTATGACTCACTTGC
This sequence comes from Rothia sp. HMSC066G02, assembly GCF_001813145.1. NCBI lineage: Bacteria > Bacillati > Actinomycetota > Actinomycetes > Micrococcales > Micrococcaceae > Rothia > Rothia sp. HMSC066G02. The sequence goes on from NZ_KV811591.1 coordinate 54,703, forward strand.
CGACCGGTATTGTGGTGTCGATGCAGAATGAGAAGTCGCAGTTGCAGAACCGTGCGGCGGCTTTGCGCGTGCTGCAGTCTCGCCTGTTGCTGTTGCGTAAGGAGCAGGAGGACGCGAAGAAGAAGGAGCTTGCCGGCGACATTAAGGCAAGCTGGGGTGATCAGATGCGTTCCTATGTTCTGCATCCGTACCAGATGGTGAAGGATCTGCGTACCGGCTACGAGGAAGGTAATACCTCTAATGTTTTGGATGGCGGTTTGAACGCCTTTATTGATGCTGGTATTCGCTGGCGCGCTTCGGGGCGCGCGGCTGAAGAGAGCTAAGACGTGAAGGATTGAGTGATGGCTCAGAAAAAGAAGAAAGACGCGAAGAAGGACCCGAATAACGCGATTATTGCCCAGAATAAGAAGGCTCGCCACAATTACAACATTGTGGATACCTATGAGGCGGGCATTGTTCTGCTGGGTACTGAGGTGAAGTCTCTGCGTGATGGTGGGGCGTCCATTGTGGATGGTTTCTGCCAGGTGACCGATAACGAGATGTGGCTCGAGGGTATTCATATTGCGGAGTATGGTTACGGTACGTGGACGAACCATGCGGCTCGTCGTCGCCGTAAGCTGCTGCTGCATCGTTCTGAGATTAATAAGCTGGCGCAGAAGCTGAAGGAGACCGGTTACACGGTGGTTCCTCTGAAGCTGTACTTCTCGAATGGTCGCGCGAAGGTTGAGATTGCTTTGGCGACCGGTAAGCGTGAGTACGATAAGCGTCAGGCTTTGCGTGAGCGTCAGGATGACCTGGAGGCGCGCCGCGCGATGCGTTACCGTAACCTCGGTTAGGGCTGAGGCAACGGCTGGATGCGCGGCTGGTTCGGTGACTGCCGGTAGGGGCGGGGCGCGGTTCCTCGCGTATAATGGTTGAAAATTCGCGGTGTACCGCGAGCACCATACGTTTTTGAGGAGACACATGTCTGAGAACCCGAACTACCAGCAGAACCCGGGCGAGTTCATCCCCGCACCGCAGCAGGCACCCGCATACAACATGCAGGGCGGCTACCCCGGCTACCAGCCGACCCCGAGCTCGGCTCTGGCGATTGCTTCGCTGATTCTGGGTATTATTGGTCTGCTCACTGGCTTGATGGTTTTTGGTGCTGTTCTGGGCCTGGTCGGCGTGATTCTGGGTATTGTTGCCCTGGTGAAGGTGAAGAACGGTACCGCTTCCGGTAAGGGCATGGCGATTGGTGGTATTGTCACCGGCGCGCTGGGCATGATTGCTGCTGCTGCTATGATGGTGCTCGGCATTGTTCTCGCGAGCCAGTGCGTTGAGAACGCGGTGCAGGATTCGAACGGTAACTACGTGTGCACCATGGCCGGTCAGACCATGACCCTGACTCCCGAGGACTACGACGCTGCCCGCCGCTAAGCCGCGTTGAGCATATAGAGACGTGAAGGGACCGAATAGTGTTGAACTATTCGGTCCCTTGCTCTGTTTCTGCGCTGATTCTGCCCGATTGGTGGATTCTGGGGGATGATTCTGGAATCTTGGACTTCATAGATGACCCAAATGGCGGCTTATTTATATAATGGAACCGAACTCAGCGCGCAATGGTGCGTTGGGCGAGTATAAATTGTTCGCTGCAACTGTGAAGGAAAGAACGACGGATGTCTGAGAATAACTACGGAAACAACCAGGGGAACGCACAGAACCCCTACGCTGCTCAGCAGCCTAATTCTTCCGCCCAGAGCTCGTACGGTCAGGATTACGGCCAGGCTCCTTCGGCACAGAACACCTACGGCCAGGATTACGGTCAGAGCGCATCCGCTCAGAACACCTACGGCCAGGCACAGCAACAGAACGCTACTCCGCAGAACTCGGCCCAGCAGAACCAGTACGGTCAGTTCGGTGCGCAGTCTTCTTCGCAGAATGCTTACGGCCAGAACGCTGCTCAGGGTACCTCCGCCCAGGGCGCTGCGACTCAGAACACCTACGGTCAGGCTCAGCAGCAGTACGGCTATGGTCAGGACGCTTCCTACCAGGCGCAGCCCGCTCAGCAGAACCAGTACGGTTACGGCCAGGAGGCTTCCTACCAGGCGCAGCCCGCTGACTACAACTACCAGCAGAACTCTTACCAGCAGCAGCCCCAGCAGGATGCTTACGGTTACGGCCAGCCCGCGGGTTACCCGTATGCGGCTCCCGTGACGAAGAAGGCTCCCGGCATGGCGCTGGCTGCGATGATCCTCGGTATTGCGGCTGTGCTGACCGGTTTCCTCGTATTTGGTATTCTGCTGGGTATTGCCGCGATTATTCTGGGTGCGCTGTCCCTGAAGAAGACTAAGGAAGTTGGCGCGGGTAAGGCATTCGCGCTGACCGGTATTATCACCGGTGCGGTGTCTGTCCTGATTTCGATTTGCATGCTTTTCGTATACATTTCTTTCTTCCAGACCGCTGAGAAATGCCTTGAGGTTGGTACCGAGGACGGTCACGGTAACGTGGTCTGCCAGATTGGTGACAACCCGAACAACCGCATGACTGTTCCGGCTCACCGCTAAGGTTTGACCGCCTAATTTTGACTGCCTAATTTTGGCTACCCAGTGCGGTACGCGAACGGGGTGGGGCTCCCAGATGATCTGGGGAGCCTCACCCTGTTTTTTATGCGCTGTGTCAGGCTATGGTGTTGCTGCTGCGCTGATCTGTTCGCTTTATTCGCCTCTAGCGGAGGGTGTACCTGCGTGGGTGGGGGACTTGCACGCCGTTAAACATCTTAGATATACTGAATCTCTACCGTGTTTGAATGGCACCGCGGCATCAAGGTATGTCGAGGAAAACTTTCAGAAGACGGTGGGCTTTTTGATAAAAGCATAGGGGGATGATCGGTTTCGACGATGTGAGTTGAGATGGGTGAAGCGTGCCGAGGATGCAGGGTTATCTCGTTAACGCCCTCTGCAAAAAATTAAGTGCAGAATCTAAGCGCACTGACTTCGCACTCGCTGCCTAAGCGCGAGTTGCCGTCTGTCGGCCTGAGCATGCCTTTGGCTCAGTTACCGGCATCGACTTAAAAGGCCACTGCTGCTAGCCCTTGTTGCGGGGGTTAGCGGGACTTTTACGTGACTAGGTTCGTCGGTATATGTGTTTATGCAAGTACCGGAGCCGAAAAGTAGCGTTCGCATAAACTGCGCACGGAGAAGCCCCGTTGACGCCACATCGGACCGGGGTTCGATTCCCCGCATCTCCACGATCTCCCAACCGCCCGCTCACCTTCACGGGTGTGCGGCGGTGATAATCGGTTCCAATCCAGAGGAAGAACCGCGGTAGGTTTCTACCACCCGGCAGGACGCCCCACGGCGTCACCTGCCGGGTATTTTTATGCCCAATTGTCGGTCTGTTCTGGGGTGTACCGGCGTGCTCGTGGGTTGGGCGTCAAAAAGTTTGGGCTAACGTCAAAAAGTATGGGCTGGCGTCGAAAGGTTTAGACGGACAGCATCTTCATCCGCACCGACCCTGCCGGGACCATCAAACCCGACAAAGAAAAATCCACCGAGAAGATCGACGGCGTGGTGGCCACCATCATGGGCCTCGACCGCGCGATTAAATGCGGCAGCGGACCCGACACTGAGAGCGTGCATGACAGAAGAAGCATATTTTTCATGTAATGTAAATTTACGTGTTACATCTGGCGAGACTCTCTGATAGACTGCTGAGTAGTGATGTAAGATACATCACTATGTGACGTGGGAATGCAATCACAACCGCAATTTCTGCTTGGAATTGGGGGCTAGCTGCTTCCACGATTGCAAGAGCTTTAGGGCCAGCATTTGTTGGTGGTTTTGGAAAAGCCCTTGGAGGTCCGGCAGCAATTGCCGCTGCGCTAGCTGTTGCAGCAGTGTCCTGCACTCTCACTCTTTAACCTGGGAGAGGTCCAATGCGTACGAAGAATATATTTACACTAGGATTTTTTCTCACTATTGTTCCGGTGTTCTGGGTGATTATCTCATTTGCCAGAGACGGGGAGTTCTTTAATCCAGTATCAATTCTAAGTGCAATTTTAGGAGGTCTTTTGGTCACTTTTGCAGCCAGAAGGACGCTTGAGAGTGATTCAAAGTTCCCTAAGGGACCTCCTAAGGGACCTAGTAAGTAAAACATCGCTTAGAAGTTTCTAAGAGGAAGAACCGCGGTAGGTTTCTACCACCCGGCAGGACGCCCCACGGTGTCACCTGCCGGGTATTTTTATGCCCAATTTCGGTGTCACTCGGGGCGTGCCTGCGTGCTTGGAGGGTGCTCAGGTGACCGCATTGTAATGAGAACGTCATCAGAGAAGACGAAAACGCACCCTATGCCGTAGTATCGAAGGGTAGATATCGTTGTTCGGTGTCGGCTGTTCATTCAACCTCATCGGCAACGTACGAGAGCAACCCAAAAGTCGCTTATAGGCGCACCACCGCTACGATGCGGTAGCTACTATGACGACCACTCAAGGACACACCATGGAAAACCAGATTCCCGCCCCCTCCTTCCCGGAGCAGAACAACGCAAACTCCCCGCAGCCGGTACCTGCAGGCGTCGCACCCGGCGCTCCCCTCGGCGCAGCACCCGCACCCGCCCTGGGCGTGGCACCCGCTAATGTGCGCGACCGCGACGACAGCTACCAGCGCATCCCGGACATCTACCGGGTGCCGGCTGAGCACCGCCGCCCCTACGGCGAGACCACCGGCGACTTCCGCGGCCCCGGCTACTTCTACTCCATCGGCGCGTTCGGTGCCTCCCTGGGTGCCCTGGCGCTGACCCTCTACGCGTGGATTCAGGTCGCGGCACTCCACGCTGAGGCAAGGACCAGCTCCGGCGATTACAGCTCCTCTGCTTATAGCTCCAATCTGAGCCTGAGCCCCAACATCATGGTGATTGCTCTGCTGCTCGTGGGTCTGATCCCGGTAGGCGTGTCTATCTGGCTTGCCATCTACTCGGCAAAGGTGAACGCCGGTCACACCACCAAGTACACCTCGAAGATGACGACCTTCAACATTCTGGCGTACATCATCTCGGGTCTGAGCCTGCTGGGTCTGCTCGGAACCCTCACGATGCTGTCCTAAACAGGCAACGCTTGCTCTCATAGCGATAATAGCGAGGCGGCGGCTTTCCACTGACCGGAAAGCCGCCG
>NZ_KV811591.1:59951-88749 GCF_001813145.1 Rothia sp. HMSC066G02
CGGCTTTCCACTGACCGGAAAGCCGCCGCCTCGCTATATTGTCACCGTCACCGGGGAGGGGAGTGCAGGCTAGGGTCGGGGTGCGAGCGCCTCCAGCACCTGCTGCTGGACCGCCGCCGTATTACTTGCCACCAGGGACACCGGGCGCACACCGGTGACTGAAACGCCCGCGTGCTCGGGCAGATCACCCTCCAGAGTGGAGGCGACGCCGCCAGCCTCACGAATCAGCGGCAGTAGCGCCGCCACCTCGTAGAAAGACAGGGAGGCGTCCACGACGGTGTCCACGGCACCCTCAGCGAGCATACACGCCGCCCAGAACGAACCGTACGCGCGGGAACGACCCACACAACCCAGAAGCTGTACAAGCTCGCCAGAGCGGTCCACAGCGCCTTCAGAGGCCGCCTTCCAGGAGGAGAGATCGGTGTACGCGGCAGACAGCTGATCCAGCTGAGTCAGCGAAGACACCTCAAGACGAGTCGCCTGCGCCAAGGACTTACCCGTGTACGCGCCCGAACCGCGAGCAGCCCACCAGCGGCGACCCAGCGCGGGTGCAGACACCACACCCACCACCGGCTCACCCTGATCCAGCAAAGCAATCAGAGTCGCCCACACCGGCACGCCGCGGCGAAAATTATCCAGCTCAGCAATCGGTGCAATCACCCACTGGCGCGCCGCCTGACCGTTATAGCCGGCATGCGCACCGGCAATACCGTCACGAGTACGCACACGCGACAGCTGCGCGCGTAGAAGCTCCTCAATCTCCTGAGCCACACCCGAGGCGTAATCGGCAGGCTCCTGCACCGGTACCTGCGGTTCTACGGGCTGCTGAGTAGCCTGCTGCCATGGCGCCAACGGCGCCGCGGCGGGTGCCGCCTCCGCGGGCTCTACCACCTCGGATGCGGGGGAGAAGACCGGGCGGTCACGAAAACGCATAGCGCTCACACGATCGACGCTATCGGCAAGAATATGCGCAAGACGCAAATCGTCGGTGTACTGCTGGGGACGGCTCATAGTAATGCTCTTCTTCAGTATCGGTGATGTAGTCAGCAAAAATGTGTGTGCGGGAGAGGACAGAGAACCCTAGACAAGCGCGCCCAGTTCCTTCTCCGAATCGCCCTCTTCAGGAGTCAACAGCAGCAGCTTACGCAAGGACTCCAGGCGGGCGGGACCGCTCTCACCGGCACGACCGGCAGCAACGTACGCCTCCAGACCGCACTCGGGAGCCTGCGCCGCGTGCGTACACGCCTTCGGACAATCCGCCGCACCCGGCGCCAGGTCCACGAACGCCTCCACGACGGTCTCCGGCGGCACATGCGCCAGACCGAAAGAACGAATACCCGGAGTATCAATAATCCAGGTGCCCGGCTCCATCGGGTCGCCATTCGCATTCACCGGACGCAACGCCAACGCCGACGAGGAAGTGTGACGGCCACGGCCCGTCACCGCGTTCACATGACCGGTCGCACGCTCGGAGCCGGTCAGCGCATTCACCAGGGTCGACTTACCCACACCCGAATGACCCAGAAGCACCGACACCTGACCCAGCAGCTCCTGCAGAAGCTCCTGAACCGGTGCCGACTCCAAACCGGCAGCGCCCTCCTGGCTCGGCGCCAAACCATCCGAAGACGAGGACAGCACAATCTTCAAACCGCTCGCCGCATAGTAATCCAGCAGGTTCTGCGGGTACCGCACATCGGTCTTCGTAATGCACAGGATCGGCTCAATCCCGGCGTCAAATGCCGCCACCACGGCACGGTCAATGAAACCGGTGCGCGGCTCCGGGTTTGCCGCAGCAACCACAATCACCAGCTGCTGAGCATTCGCCACGACCACGCGCTCCGACGGGTCGGTGTCATCGGCGCTACGGCGCAGAATCGAGGTGCGCTCGCCCAGACGCACAATGCGCGCCAGGGTATCCTTCGCGCCGGAGGTGTCACCCACCAGGTCCACAAAGTCGCCGGTTACAATCGCGGTGCGGCGTAGCTCCTTAGCGCGCGCCGCAATGAGGGTACGCTCCTTCTCGGTACCCTCATCCACGACGACCGACCAGCGGCCGCGGTCCACCGTAATGACCCTGCCACGAATCGCTTCTTTGAAGGTCGGGCGGTCCTTCGTGCGGGGGCGGGAGCCCTTCTTGTTGGGGCGCACGCGCACATCCGACTCATCCCATTCGGAGAAATCGCGCACGTTCATGCGGGAAGAACCCATTTAGAAGACCTCCTGGTCAGCGGTAGCATCAGCGGTGGAGGCGCCGGTCTGCCATTGCGCCAGCATGTCCTCCCACATTGCGGTAAATTCGGGCATGGTCTTAGCTACGGTGGCTACGTTCTGCACCACCACATTGGGGCGGCGCAGACCAATAATCGCCGCGAAGGTCGCCATACGGTGATCGTCGTAGGTGCGCGCCAGAACCTGCGCAACCTCCGCGGCAGCGGGGATGGGCGCCTCAATCACCAGCGAATCGGCGGTGTCGTGGGCGGCACCTCCCAGGCGGTTAATCTCAGCGGCGAGCGCTGCGAGGCGGTCCGTCTCATGACCGCGCAGATGCGCAATGCCGGTCAGCTCAACGCGGCCCTTCACGAAAGCACAAGCAGCCGCCATAGTCGGCGCCAACTCGCCACCGGCAGACAGATCAAAGGAGAAGTCACCCTCGGGAAGCTGCGCGGGACCGGTCACGGTCAGACGGCCCTCAGCGTAGCGAACCTGCGCACCCAGCGCGGGCAGAAGCTCACGCCACATATCGCCCACCTGGGTCGTACCCGCCGAAGAATCAGCCGCGGGTGCCGGCCAGTGAGGAATAGTCACCGACTCGCCGGTAACCACGGCGGCGGCAAGGAACGGACCGGCATTCGAAAGGTCCGGCTCAATGGTCATCTCAAAGCCGGGGAAAGAACCGGGGTGAACCGTCCAACGGTACTCGCCGCCCTCTGCTTCGTTGTCTTGGCTCGGGTAGTGCTCCTGCACCCGAATACCCATCTGGCGCAGTGCCTCCACGGTCATCTGAATGTGCGGGATGGACGGTACCGAAGAACCCTCGTGCACCAGCACCATACCCTGCGGTAGGCGAGGCGCCATCAGCAACAGAGCCGAAACGAACTGGGACGACGTCGAAGCATCAATACGAACCACGGGCGCCTCAGAAACACCCTCTGCGCTCGCCAGGCCGGGGGAGCGCAGCACGAAGGGCAGAGCGTTCTCGCCCTGCTCACAATCCACCTGCACACCCAGCTGACGCAGACCCTCCAGAACCGGACCCATCGGACGCTGACGAGCGTGCGGGTCACCGTCAAAAGCGAACTCACCCGGCAGCAGCGCCGCCAGGGCGGGCACAAAACGCATCACGGTACCGGCAAGACCGCACTCAATCGACACGGTGCGTGACTGAGCGGAATCGGACTGAGCCTGTGCGGAATGTGCCTCCACAAAGCTCAGGGGAGTGACCTTAACATCCGGACCGAACGGCGAATCGGTCGGCACCAACTCAATACCCGCCCCCAGCTGGCGCAGCGCCTCAATCATCAGCGCCGAATCGCGCGAATGTAGCGGCGCACGCAAATACGAGGGGGAATCAGCCAGAGCAGCAAGCAGCAGATAACGGTTCGTGAGCGACTTAGAACCCGGAATATGCACCAGCGCGTTCTTGCCAGCGGCTTCGCTGGAGGCGGGTGCCAGGGGAGCGGGCCAATCACCGGGGGAAAGCTGCACTGCTGCGTCGCTCATATGTCCTCTTCTGGGTCGAATCACGGGGAGGCGCAGGCTGTGGTGCGCTGCGCCGGTTGACGTCTACCCCTATTCTACCGGTTGAGGGTTTGCGAGCCGCTGAGGGCTCCAGCGCTGAGATAGGCGGCGCGAACTAGGCAACACGAACCAGACGGCGCGAACTAAAACAACACGCGTAAAGGCGGTGCACTGTTATTGGTGCACCGCCTTCACTCATCATCAGATGTCTATACCCCCAGCGGGGCAACAGCTTGAGGCAGCTTAGAGGTTAGCCTCGGCGCAGAACTTCTGCACATCCTGCAGCAGACGCGCCTTCAGCTGCTCGGGCGCCTGCTGAGCGCACGAAGAACGCATCTTCTCACGAATCATCAGCTCAAAGTCCTTCACATCCGCGCAGTCGGGGCAGGCATCCAGATGCGCCTGAACCGTGCGCAGCTGCTCGGGGCTCAGCTCCCTATCGAGGAATTCGTAGAGGTGCTTGAGAGACGACGAGCAGGGCTGGCCGCCGCAATCCTCCAGCGGCTCAGAAGCCGCAGGGGCATCGGCGGCTTCGGGGGCTTCGGGGACAGAAGAATTCTTGTCTGTGGTTGACATCGGGGTTCCTTTCACACGGAAGGTATAAAGCGTTAGGGGAGTCTAGCCCCAACCTCATGGGGGGGGGCTAGCTCACGTGTAGAAGAGCGAAGCTAAGAATCCGCAGGCGCCTCGGAACGAGAGCTCGCCGGCGGGGACTTTACGCCCTTGGCTTTGGTAGCCTTAGCTGGCTGGGCCTTAGCACCTGCCTTCGCTGCAGCTTTTGCCTCAGCCTTCGCTTCTACCTCTGCGATAGTCGAAGGGCGCAGACCGTTCTCACGCGCATAATCGAGCAGCTTCTCACGCAGAATCCGGCGGCCACGATGCAGACGAGACATCACCGTGCCCATGGGGATATCCAGAATCTCCGCAATATCCTTGTACGCGAAACCCTCCACATCGGAGTAGTACACCACCATGCGGAAATCCTCAGACAGCTCATTCAGAGCCTCACGAACCTCCGTATTCGGCAGGGCACTCAGCGCCTCCGCCTCAGCAGAACGCAGACCCACCGCATCATGCTCACCCGCCTGAGCCAGCTGCCAATCCTCCACCGTCTCACCCTGAGACTGCTGCGGCTCACGCTGACGCTTACGGTACAAATTGATGTACGTATTCGTCAGGATGCGGTACAGCCACGCCTTCAGGTTCGTACCCTCGGTGAACTGATGGTACGAAGCAAAAGCCTTCATGTAGGTTTCCTGCACCAAGTCTTCAGCATCGGCAGAGTTGCGGCTCATCCGCAGGGCGGCAGCGTAGAGCTGATCCACATACTGCATAGCGTCCGCGGTAAAGCGTTCGCGTAGCTCGCGGGTATCCGCTGCGGTGTTGGTTTCAGCCATGTTTCTCCTCTACAGGAACGCGCCGGGCGTTCACTTCCATAACGTAGAATTCTTCTCTTTATTCCGCAGAATGCGCACAAACATCTGCGGGTAAAGCAAAACCCCGGGTCCGAATAATATCCGAAACGCCGGGGTTTTAAAGTGTATGCAAGATACCTTATGCGTTGGGGCGCTTACCGTGGTTTGCGCCGCCCTTACGACGGTCCTTGCGCTTACGACCGCGCTTGCTCATCAGAGCCTCCTTATAGTGTTCATGGATGCACGCCCCACCTTCGCGGTGCGCGCTCCCTATTACCTGCCCTAGCAGAGGCGGTCACCGAAAACCGGTGGCCCACGCTATAAGGGCAACGCCGTCTATTTTTTCATAGAAACGGCATGATTGCATCTTGGAACCGGGATATGAGCTAAAAAACACGAACTTTCTTCGCATCAGCTCACAACCCCAGCCGGGGGAGCGGGCTCTTAGCCGTGCTCAGGAATGTTCAGCCAGTTGTACCAGCCGCGGTGCAGAACCAGCCACGCCATCAGACCGTAACCGGACTGACCGGGGCGGCCGTCATTAGCGGCAAGATCGTTGCGCCACTGCTCGTGGTGAAGCAGCGGGTTGAACGTATCCACGTACACGTGGTTACGGCGGGTCACCACATCCGCGTATGCCGCCGACAGGTCAGCGATACGGCGGTTACGCTCAGCGTCCAGGGTCGGCGGCGGACCAACAACCAGAACCTTAATATTGTTCTGCGACGCCATGTCCACAATGTTCGCCAGGTTCAAACGCGAACGAGCGCTGGTCAGACCCAAATCAATGTCAAAGGTCGACGGAGCAATAATGAGGCGGTTATCAGCACCGGGAACGAAGCGGCGGCGCGCCTCCTCGAACCAGCGTGCATTCAGCTGCTCGCTACCTTCATTGGGGGCGGCAAGGTTATATGCCGCAATGGATGCGGTGGTCTGCGGGGTGCGCGCCATAACACGGCCAAACCAGCCGAGGGTACGGGGATCGCCAACACCGGCGAGCAGGTCATCGCCGACTGCCACAATTCGAATATTGCGTTGCTCCACGGAATTCTTTCTTCTGCAGTATGCGCCCGCCGTGAGAGGCGGCAAGGCACGTGAGTAATAGTCTTTATATCTAGGATAAGCGCTTACCGGCCTCTTTTCGAACTTAATACCCTATCCGGTAAGCATCCGAGACTAAAAAACCCGTCTGCCCGCCAGAAACATCTGACGGGAAGACGGGTTTTGAAGAGCTAAATCATGAGCCGATCAGCTGTAGAAGACCTTAGCCTTCGAAGACCTGCTTGAGCAGAGCCTCAGCCTCAGCTGCGTGCAGCTTACCGGTACCGGCAGCCGGGGAAGCAGCTGCGGAGCGGGAAGCCAGGCGCATACGGCGGTCAATCAGCGGCTGCAGGTTGAGAGCCATGAACGGCCACTGACCCTGGTTAGCCGGCTCGTCCTGAGCCCACACAATGTCGGTAGCGTTCGAGTACAGAGCCAGCTGCTCCTTGATCTCCTGCTCGGGCAGCGGGTACAGCTGCTCCACCGAGACAATAGCGGTCTTGGTGTCGCCGCGGCGCTCGCGCTCAGCTTCCAGATCGTAGTAGAGACGACCGGATACGAAGACCACACGCTCAACCTGAGCCGGGTTAATACCCGAACGGTCACCAATCACCGGCTGGAACGAACCCTCGGTGAAGTCCTCAATGGAGGACGCAGCAGCCTTCAGACGCAGCAACTGCTTGGGGCTGATCACCACGAGCGGCTTGTACGGACGGTGCTGAGAGTGGCGACGCAGCAGGTGGAAGTGCGAAGCCGGAGTCGAGGGGCAAGCAACAGTCATGTTGTTCTCAGCGCACAGCTGCAGGTAACGCTCAACACGAGCCGAGGAGTGGTCAGGACCCTGACCCTCGTAGCCGTGAGGAAGCAGCATAACCAGCGAGGAGCGCTGGCCCCACTTCTGCTCGGAGGAAGACACGAACTCATCAATGATGGTCTGAGCGCCGTTTGCGAAGTCACCGAACTGAGCCTCCCACACCACGAGCGAGTCGGGGCGCTCCACCGAGTAGCCGTACTCGAAGCCGAGAACGCCGTACTCAGAGAGGAAGGAGTTGTAGATACGGAACTTGCCCTGGTCCTCAGAGAGGTGCTCCAGCGGCGACCACTCTTCATCAGTGATGTGGTCGTGCAGAACAGCGTGACGCTGAACGAAGGTACCGCGCTGAACATCCTGACCGCTCATACGAACGTCGGTGCCCTCCATCAGCAGCGAACCGAAGGCGAGCAGTTCACCCATACCCCAGTTCACGTTGCCGGTGCGGCCCATCTCAACGCGCTGCTCCATGAGCTTCTTCAGCTTCTTGTGGACGGTGAAGCCCTCGGGAGCCTTACCGAACGCGTCAGCGATGTGCTGCAGAGTCTCACGGGAGATTGCAGTCTTACCGCCGTGAACGACCTCGGTGTTCTGCTGAGCAGCAGGCAGTTCCAGACCGGAAACGTGCGCGCCAGCAGGAGCCGGTGCCGAAGACTGAGTCTCGACGAAGATAGCGTCCAGCTTCGAGTGGTAGGAGTCCAGAACTTCGTCTGCCTCTTCCTGAGAGACATCGCCGCGACCGACCAGGTCCTGTGCGTACAGGGTGCGGGTCGAGGGCAGGACGTCAATATCCTGGTACATCTTCGGCTGGGTCATCGACGGATCGTCAGCCTCGTTGTGACCGCGGCGGCGGTAGCAAATCAGGTCAATGACAACGTCGCGACCGAAGCGCTCACGGTACTCGAATGCCAGGCGTGCGGCGCGAACCACTGCATCCGGGTCATCAGCGTTGACGTGGAAGACCGGAGCCTTGGTCATACGCGCAATGTCGGAGGCGTGGGTTGCGGTGCGGCCGTCGTTCGGCAGGGTGGTGAAGCCAATCTGGTTGTTCACCACAACGTGCACGGTGCCGCCGGTGGTGTACGCCTTCAGGTCAGCCATCTGCAGGGTCTCCATGACGATACCCTGGCCAGCGAACGCTGCGTCACCGTGAATCAGGATCGGCAGGACCGGGTGACCCTCAATGCCCTGCTCACGGTAGACATCCTGCTTAGCGCGGACGATACCCTCGAGCACGGTGTTTGCGGCCTCAAGGTGCGAGGGGTTAGCAGCCACGTACACCTGGGTCTGCTTACCGGAATCGGAGGTGAAGACACCCTCGGTACCGAGGTGGTACTTCACGTCACCGGAGCCACCCTCGTAGGGTGCTGCGGTGCCGGAGAATTCACGGAAAATCTGAGCGTAGGACTTACCAGCAATGTTGGTCAGCACGTTCAGGCGACCGCGGTGTGCCATACCAATGGCAACGCCCTTCAGGTCGTTGTTAGCGGCCTTGTCCAGAACAGCGTCCAGCAGCGGAATCAGGGACTCGCCGCCCTCCAGGGAGAAGCGCTTCTGACCCAGGTACTTGGTCTGCAGGAAGTTCTCGAATGCCTCAGCCTCAACCAGCTTGGAGAGAACACGCAGCTGCTCCTCGCGGGTGGGCTTAGCAACGCCGCGCTCCAGGCGCTCCTGGAACCATGCGCGAACCTCGGGGTCCTCAGAGTACATGTACTCAACGGACAGGGAGCCGGAGTATGCCTCGTGCAGGCGCTCCAGGATGGTGCGCAGCGGCAGACGCTCGGAACCGCCGAAGCCACCGGTCGGGTAGACGCGGTCCAGATCCCACAGGGTCAGGCCGTAGTTCTCCAGCTTCAGGTCCGGGTGCGAACGCATCTTGTAGCCAACGGGGTTGGTTGCTGCGGTCAGGTGACCGTGCACGCGGTACGCGTGAATCAGCTGCTGAATACGTGCAACCTTGGAAATCTCGTGAGCGTCATCGACGTGGTTGTCGCGTGCCCAACGGACCGGCTCGAAGGGAACCTTCAAATCGCGGAAGATAGCGTCGTAGAAGTCGTCGCCGCCAAGCAGGTAGTGCTCAACCAGCTTCAGGAACTCACCGGAACCTGCGCCCTGAATGACGCGGTGGTCGTAGGTGCTGGTCAGGGTGATGATCTTGGACAGGCCCTGCTGGGTGATGAGCTTCTCGGACAGGCCGCGGAACTCAGCCGGGTACTCCAGAGCACCCACACCGATGATCGCTGCCTGGCCCTTGGAGAGGCGGGGCACCGAGTGGACGGTACCGATACCACCGGGGTTGGTCAGCGAAACAGTGGTGCCGCGGAAGTCCTCAATGGTCAGCGCGCCGTTACGGCCACGCTTAACGATGTCGTTGTACGCATCCCAGAACTCACGGAAGCTCAGCTGCTCAGCACCCTTAAGGTTCGGAACGACCAGGTTGCGGGAGCCGTCGGGGCGGGGCAGGTCAATAGCCAGACCAAAGTTTACGTGTGCGTTGTGGATTGCAACGGGCTTGCCCTTCTCGTCCACACCGTAGGTCACGTTCATCGAGGGCATCGCTGCCACTGCGCGAATCACAGCGTAACCAATGATGTGGGTGAAGGAAACCTTGCCGCCGCGGGTGCTTGCCAGGTACTTGTTGATGGCAGCACGGTTCTCAATGAGCAGCTTTGCGGGGACCGCACGAACGGTGGTTGCGGTGGGGACAGTCAGCGACTCTTCCATGGTCGTGACAACTGCCTTAGCAGGGCCGCGGAGGGGGACAATCTTGTCTTCAACAGGTTCCACAGGTTCAGCCTTCTTGGTAGCAGCGGGAGGGGTGGGGTTAGCAGGCGCAGCCGCAGGCTTCGGTGCCGCGGGGGCGGGAGTTGCTACAGGTGCGGCAGGTGCAGCCGGTGCGGCGGGTGCCGCAACAGGAGCTGCACTAGCGGTACCGGCGCCTCCCAGCGCCTTGTCGATGGTCTCAAAAATGGGCCACCATGAAGGGTCCACGAGGTTCTTGTCCTTCTGGTAACGCTCGTACTGTTCTTCAACGAACCATTCGTTACCGGCAAATTCCTCAGGCACCAGATGTTCTGGCAGATTTGGCACGTTAAACGCCTCTTCCAATTAGTGTGAATTTATCCGTCGCGTCCGGGACTCTCCCCGGCATAGACGACCCGCGTCTTCGAGGGGCGAATCATCACGCTGAGCATGTGCGCATCGCCTAAGATGGTGGCCGTATGTGCGGGGTGTGCACCGTACAAACCTGCCTAGCGTGCCGTGAACGTCGGGGTTCATCCGCTTGCATGGCGGCACACTCATGCTCCTATGTATAAGTGTAAAGAGAAGCACGGTGAACTTTCCAGCTCATCGCGCTATATCCGCAATGCAATTTTTCACTCTTGCTGATTCGCAATGAGCCGCGTGTGCAACAAGTGCTGTCTTGTGCTTGTGAGCAGGCACTCTACAGCACTGGGAAGAGACGAAACCTTCGCTAAAATATGGGGTATGGATGACCCTTTGAGTAAGACTCTGACTACTAGCCAGCGCAGAATACTGCCCGAATACTCGGCGCTCCGTACCGTGATGTTCCGTGCAGCCACCCGTGAAAACACCCCGCTTTCGAGTGCCCAGCATCTGGACATCTCCCGCGCGGTGGTGCTTCACCAGAACCGAGTCGCCGCACACCAGTCGATGGAGGCGGTGGCTGAGTGGATCTAATCCTTCTGCTCATCGGCCTACTCCTCATCCTGGGAACGGGCTTCTTCGTCGCCGTAGAGTTCTCCCTCGTAGCACTTGAAACCGCGACCGTGCAGCAGGCAAAGGACTCCGGCGATAAAGCAGCCGACGCCGTCCTGCGCTGCCTCAAGACGCTCTCTACTCAGCTCTCCAGCTGCCAGATCGGCATCACCATCACCACGCTGCTGACCGGTTACACCCTCGACGCCGCCATCAAGGCGCTCACCACCGGCGCCATCAGCAGCCTGGGTCTGCCCACCAGCGTGACCGACGTACTCACCCTGGTGCTGGCGATGCTCATCGCAACCCTGCTCTCCATGGTCGTCGGCGAACTGCTGCCCAAGGGCCTCGCTATCGCCGAACCCTACGATGTGGCGCGTCGAGTCGCCCCCGCGCAGCTGGCATTCACCCGCGTCATGTCCCCGCTCGTGCGCATCATGAACGGATCCGCCAACTGGATTCTCGGACGCTTCGGCATGGAAGCCAAAGAAGAACTCTCCGCCGCCCGCACCCCCGAAGAGCTCTCCTCCATGGTGCGCCGCTCCGCAGAAGAAGGCACCCTCGACTCCGACGCGGCACGCTTCGTGGACCGCACCCTGCGCTTCTCCGAGCTGACCGCCTCCGAAGTAATGACCCCGCGCGGCCAGGTCGCCATGCTCGAAGACACCGCCCCCGTTGCCGAAGTCATCAAGCTGGCACGCTCCACCGGCCACTCCCGATTCCCCCTCTACAAGGGCGACCACGACAACATCGTGGGCGTCGTACACGTGAAGAAGGCGGTCGGCGTGCCCCCGGAGGTGCGCGAAACCCTCGAGGCCGGCGCCCTAGCAGAAGACGTGCTGCAGGTCCCCGAAACCCTGCACCTGGACGCGCTGCTCACCCAGCTACGCCAGGGCGCCCTGCAGCTCGCCGTGGTCCTCGACGAATACGGCGGAACCGCCGGCATCGCAACCCTCGAAGACCTCGTCGAAGAAATCGTCGGCGAAGTCTCCGACGAACACGACCGCGGCCGCACCGAACGCCCCCTACGCTACGGCAACGGCGACTGGGTGTTCTCCGGCCTGCGCCGCCCCGACGAAATCAACACCCTCATCCCCGGGCTCGAGGTTGAGGAAAGCTCCGAATACGAAACCGTCGGCGGCTTCATGATGGAACGGCTCGGCCGCATCCCCGAAGTAGGCGACAGCGTACCCGTACCCGGCGGCACCCTGCGCGTCGACACCCTCGAAGGCCGCCGCGTGGACCGCATCCGATTCACCCCCGCACCTAGCGCACAGGAACAGACCGAGAAGGGAGGCAACGCATGAACGACTGGGTAGCCATCGCATTGCTCGTCATTCTGCTCGCCGGAAACGCCTTCTTCGTCGCCGGTGAATTTGCCATCATGTCCACTCGACGAGCACAAATCGAACCGCTCGCCGAAGAAGGCAATAAGCGAGCGCAGACCGTCATCTACGCGCTAGAAAACGTCTCGCTCATGCTCGCCACCTGCCAGCTGGGCATCACCATCTGCTCCCTGCTGATTCTGAACGTCTCAGAACCGGCGCTGCACCACATGCTGGAGGTGCCCCTGCACCTGGTCGGCCTGCCCCACGCAATCGTGGACGTAATCGCCTTCGGCATCACTCTGATCCTGGTCACCTACCTGCACGTGATCTTCGGCGAGATGGTTCCCAAGAACGCCGCCGTGACCCTCGCCGCCCGCGGTGTGGCTCTCTGGATTGTGCCGACCCTGGTGACCTTCTCCAAGATTTTCGCCCCCGTGGTCGCCCTGCTGAACAACCTGTCCAACAAGCTGCTGGCGCTCATGAAGGTCGACGCGAAGGACGAAGTCGCCTCCACCTTCACCCTGGGCGAGCTGCAGACCATCGTGGCAACCTCAACCGCGGAAGGCACCGTGGAAGACGATGCCGGCGTGATTGAAAGTGCCCTCGAATTCACTGAGAAGGACGTCTACGAAATCATGGTGCCCGGCGATAGGCTCGTCACCCTGCCCTTCGGCAGCACCCCCGCCGAACTGGAACGCGCCGTGGCACGCAGCGGCTACTCCCGCTTCGTCATTACCGACAGCGACGGAACCTACATGGGCTACCTGCACGTGAAGGATGCCCTCGCCATCGCCCCCGAGCGGTTCGACGAGCCCTTCCCCTGGTACAAGCTACGTTCCCTGGACACGCTCACCCCGACCACCGATATTGACGATGCGCTCGCCTCCATGCAGCGCAGCCGAACCCATATCGCGCAGGTTATGGATGAGCAGGGCGTAACCCTCGGCGTGGTCTTCCTTGAAGACGTGCTGGAGGAGCTCGTCGGCGAAATCAACGACACCACCCAGGACGCGGTGCGTGAGCGTGTACGCCGACAGCAATCGCGTGAAGCCCAGTAACCGCATCGTGAGATACCCCGAGTAAAACAGGGGAATCTTGAACACACAGCCCGCCCGGTGCCCTCGTCAAAGAGGGCGAGGGGCGGGCTGTTTTGCGGTTAAAAACGTCTTATGGATGCCCCCAAGGGGCACTCTCAGACGGAGGGATGAAGCGGCAGTATAAAGTAGCGGTGGGGGAGCGCAGTAGGCTGAGCTAACTATCCCTGTTGCATAAGCTACTGACAGGGAAAAGGGTTGCCTAACAGCACCCAAATGACAACAATAAAGAGTTGTTTATACGGGTGTGCGCATGATGTAGTTAAGGAACCTACAGACTAGAACGAACCGAAAGAGAGCCCTCATGTCGCACCCGAAGATCACCCGCAAGCACTTCCTCACCGCAATGGGCTCACTCGCCGCGTCCTCCCTGCTACTGGCAGGCTGCGCAACCGAGAACAGCACCTCCTCCGGTTCGTCCTCCTCGGCTGGCTCCAACAATGGCAAGGTGAAGGTCGTCGCCTCCACCGACGTCTACGCAGACATCGCCAAGCAGGTCGGCGGCGACTACATTGAGGTCACCGCACTCATCGCCTCCACCAGCACCGACCCCCACTCCTACGAAGCCACCAGCGCCGACCGCCTCAAGGCAAAGGACGCTTCCCTGATCGTCATCAACGGCGCAGGCTACGACCTGTTCCTCGAAGACCTCGCCGGCAAGGACAACGCCTCCCAGAAGATCGTGAACGCGGTCAAGGTCAGCGGCAAGCTCACCGACGCCGAATACACCCACCTGGTCGAGGACCACCGCGGCGGCGAACACCACGAAGACGGCGGCGACCACGCCCACGCACACGAGTTCAACGAGCACCTCTGGTACGACTTCGAAACCATGAAGAAGGTCGCCCAGAAGATCGCTGAAGAGCTCGCAGGCCTCGACTCCGCACACGCTGAGACGTTCCGCACCAACGCATCCACCTTCTCCAAGGAACTGGACGCACTGGACACCACCGCCAAGGCAATCGCCGGTGAAGGTAAGAAGTACCTGTCCACCGAGCCCGTGCCGGACTACCTGATTTCCTCCACCGGCGCAGAGAACGCAACCCCCAGCGAATTCGCTGAGGCGGCAGAAGCCGGCAACGACGTCCCCGCACTCGTCCTGAAGGAAACCAAGGACATGGTCACCGAGAAGAAGGTCCAGCTACTCGCCTACAACGAGCAGACCTCCACCTCCCAGACCAACGAGGTGCTGCAGGCAGCTAAGGACGCCTCGGTGAACTACGTATCCTTCACCGAAACCCTGCCGGAAAACACCAACTACCTGGCATGGATGAAGACCAACGTCAGCAACCTCGAAAAGGCGCTCTCCTAAGTGACTGACAACAATAACGGTGCCGCCCCCGCGATTTCCATTCGCGGGGGTAGCCTCGCTTTCGGGGCCCGCACCCTCTGGAAAGATCTAACCCTCGACATTGGCGCAGGCGAATACTTCGCTGTGCTCGGACCCAACGGCTCCGGCAAGTCCACCTTCCTCAAAGTCGTTCTCGGCCTGACCGGACTCAACGCCGGAGACATCTCTGTGCTCGGCAAACCCGCACGTCTGGGCAACGCCGGCGTCGGCTACGTACCGCAGCAGAAGTCCATCCCCACCTCCACCCCGATGCGCGCCCGCGACCTCGTGGGACTTGGCGTGGACGGGCACCGCTGGGGCATCCGCCTGCACGGCCGCAAATACCGCGCCAAGGTTGACGAACTCCTCGAAGCCGTCGGCGCGACCGAATACGCAAATGTGCCGGTGGGGCTGCTCTCCGGCGGTGAGCAGCAGCGCCTGCGTATCGCCCAGGCGCTCGCGAACGACCCGAAGATTCTGCTGGCTGACGAGGCGCTACTCTCCCTGGACCTCAACCACCAGTACGCGGTGGCTGAGCTGATTCACCGGTTCAACCGTGAACGCGGCGTGGCGGTGGTGTTCGTGACCCATGAAATCAACCCCATCATTGAGCATGTGGATCGTGTGCTCTACCTGGCAAACGGTCGTTTCACTGTCGGCTCGGTGGAAGAGGTCATGACCAGTGAGACTCTCACCTCCCTGTACGGAACCCCGGTGAGCGTGCTCAAGTCTAATGGCCGTTACGTGGTGGTGGGTGAGACTCACGCCAGCGACCACTGCCATATTGAGGGCACCGACCAGAACATTCACGGTTCCCACCTGAAGTCTGGTCTCTCCGAACCGCAGCGCACTCTACACCTTCCGGGAGGAACCACACGATGACCATTCTTGCTTCCCTCCCCGCTCTGGCACCGGTTGCCGCCGCGCAGAATGATTTGCTCTCCCGTATCTTCGTTTTTGACCGCTACGGCGAGCTGCTGCAGATGCTGCAGAACTCCATTTTTGCTGGCGCTGTTCTGGGCCTTATCGGTGGTTTCGTCGGTATTTTTGTGATGATGCGCGACCATGCCTTTGCGGTGCACGGCGTCTCTGAAATGTCTTTCGCGGGTGCCGCCCTTGCCCTGTTGCTCGGCTATGACGTGGTGACCGGCTCCATGGTCGGTTCGATTGCCTCGGCTCTGCTGATTGCCTTTCTGGGCTCTAAGGCGAGCAATTCGAACTCGGTCATTGGTGCGCTCATGCCGTTCGGCTTGGGCTTGGGTATTCTCTTCCTCTCCCTGTACCAGGGCCGTAGCGCGAATAAGTTTGGTCTGCTGACCGGTCAGATCGTGTCCGTGGATGCCGACCAGCTGCACACCATGATTATTGGTGCGGTGGTTATTATTTCCCTGCTGGTGATGGTGTGGCGTCCGCTGAGCTTTGCTTCCCTGGACCCGGAGGTCGCGCGCGCTAAGGGCGTGCCGATGCGCTTCCTGTCCCTGGTGTTCATGGTGATTCTGGGTATTGCTGTGGCGCTGTCGGTGCAGGTGGTCGGTTCGCTGCTGGTGCTGGCGCTGCTGATTACTCCGGCGGCTGCGGCGATGCAGGTAACGGCATCTCCGGTACGCACCCTGATTCTGTCGGTGCTGTTTGCGGAGGCGTCTATTGTGGGCGGTATTCTGCTGGCTCTTGCCGGTTCGCTGCCGATTAGCCCCTACGTGACCAGTATTTCCTTCCTGATTTACGTGGTGTGCCGTGTGATTGGTGGCGTGAAGCGTCGCCATAGCGCCTCGGGCCGCCAGCTGGCTGAGAAGGCATAGAACATATAGCAAGAGCCCCGCCTCGGGAATGAGGTGGGGCTCTTGCGTTGTCGTGCATAGGTGCCGCTGTGAAGGGGGATGTCCTGCTGTGAAGGGGGATATCCCCGTGCGGCGTGGGCTTAGTCTGCGTGGCGTTGTGTTGCCTTGTCCAGATTGCTCTGTCCAGATGCCCTGTGTGTCGTGCTGTAGCGGCGTCAAAGATCTTGAAGGCGCCGTTTCCTTCGTTGAGAAGGTTTTCCCTCGATGGGGGATAGCTCCTCAGATGAGGGGCTTAGAGGTTGCGGCTTGGCCTGCAACGTTAGCGTGCAGTGCCGCCCTGCGCTTCTTCCTCGCGACGTGCTAAAGTGCAGTCCGGGCAGTAGCCGGTCACTTCTACCACGTGCTCCAGCTCCGAGAAGCCGTGCTGCTTGCCCATCGCCAGTGCCCAGTCCTCGAGGGCGGGTGCTTCCAGCTCAATGGCGGTGCCGCATCGGCGGCAGAGCAGGTGGTGGTGGTGATCTTTCACCCGGCAGTGGCGGTACAGGGTCTCACCCTCAACGCCCTTGACCGAGTCGAGCTCACCGGCGTTAGCCAGCGACTGCAGCACGCGGTAGGTGGTTGCGAGAGAGACCTGTTCCTTGCGGTTCGCGAGGGTCAGGTGCAGATCCTGTGCTGAGATGAAATCGCCGAGCTCTTCCATGGTCGCCTTGATGATGCGACGCTGGCGGGTATTTCGGGCTTCGGCGGGCTTCGTAATTCTCCGTACGGGAATATGAGTGTCCATTGCTGAACCTTTCGGGGCGGAAATCCGTCCCATTGTGTGGTCGATCTTGTCTTACGACTTTACACTAGAGGCGTTCAAAAGGTGGTTGATTTGCGCTTTATCTCAAAAATTGAAGTCATCAACAGGCACGAATGAGGGTTAACGGTAGACTAAAACTATGAAAATGACGAAGTACACCCACTCATGTATCCGCCTTGAGAATGAGGGGCGCACCCTCGTTCTTGACCCCGGCAACTTTGCCGCAGAAGGCGAACACGCCACCGCGCTGGAAGGCGCCGATTACCTGTTCGTGACCCACGCGCATCCGGATCATTTTGATGGTCCGTCGGTGCTACCGCTGATTGCTGAGCGTGCCGAGTCGCAGACCCCGTTGAAGATTTGGGCTCCCGAGGCTGTTGCCCAGGTCATCAAGGAGGCTGTGCCCGATGCCGAGGTTACCGTTGTTTCCTCTGATTCTGAGTTCAGCATCCCCGGTTTTGAGGTGAAGACTTACGGCGGTCAGCATGCCCTGATTCACCCGCTGATTCAGACCATCGCCAATGTTGGTTACCTGATTAACGGTGCCGTGTACCACCCGGGTGACTCGCTGGTGGTTCCGCACCGCGTGCGTGCGAATACCGTTCTGGTGCCGATTCACGCGCCCTGGTCGAAGGTTCAGGAAGTCATTGATTTTGTGATTGCGACCGGCGCTCAGCGTGTGGTTCCGATTCACAACGGTATGATCAACCAGAACGGCACCGGCATTATTGAGGGCCTGGTGACGAACTTCGGCGCGAAGTACGGCACTGAGCTGAAGCACCTGAACCCCGGTGAGAGCATTGAGGTTGAGGCGTAAGCCTGACCGTTGAGCTTCAAACGCGCCGATGACGGCGCATGAAGGAGAGTATTGTGAGCACGATTTTTACCAAGATTATTGACGGCGAGCTTCCCGGCCGCTTCGTCTGGAAGGACGAGCACTGCGTGGCGTTCATGGACATCATGCCCCAGTCGGAAGGTCACCTGCTGGTGGTTCCCCGCGCGGAGATTGACCGTTGGCCCGACCTGCCGGCTGAGCTGGCTGCGCACCTGTTCGCTGTGGTGCACAAGATTTCGGGTGCTCTGGATCAGGCGTTTGATAAGGAGCGTGTGGCTTTGGTGATTGCTGGCTTCGACGTGCCGCACACCCACATCCATCTGTTCC
This sequence comes from Rothia sp. HMSC066G02, assembly GCF_001813145.1. Lineage (NCBI taxonomy): Bacteria > Bacillati > Actinomycetota > Actinomycetes > Micrococcales > Micrococcaceae > Rothia > Rothia sp. HMSC066G02. Next base: position 78,171 of record NZ_KV811591.1, read on the forward strand.
CGGTTGATAGCATGGCTGATTACGATCCCGCCAACGCGAAGAAGGATGCTACCGCCGAAGAGCTGGATGCGGCGGCTGAGAAGGTGCGTGTTGCCCTGCGCGAGCGCGGCCACGGCGAGTTCGTGCCCGAGGCGTAAGCGCCCTTTACAGCGCGTATAAACACGACAGCGCGTATAAACACGAAGGAGCCGCCCTCTACACAACAGTAGAGGGCGGCTCCTTCGTTAATATAGCCCGTTGCTATATCCCGGTATGGGAGAAGCTTAGTGCTTCTCAGCCTTGGAGATCTGGTCGGCTAGGTCCTCGGGGGAGAGGTTAGCGGAGGAGAACTCGGGGGTCAGCGGCAGGTGCAGCTGCAGACCGGTACCGGGGCAGATCTCGACCTTTGCCGAGCGCAGCTTGAAGTCGACCACGTGGCCGCCCTGAACGCGCTCATCGTCGATAAAGTGGGCGTGGCAGCCGGGCACCGAGATGCCCTGCTCGTAGATCGGGGTGCGGAAGCCAACAATCGTGCCGGTCACGTTATCGAACTGGACAATGTCCTCGTTCTCAGTGGCCGCAACCATCTTCGGGTAGGGCTTCTCCTGCTTGATGACGGTGCGGGTGCGGACCCACTCGAACTCGCCGTAAATTTTGATGGCGTACATGTAGTTCTTGGAGACGGTGAAGTCATCCAGAATCTGCGAGGCAGACTTACGGAGTAGGTTATGCGGTAGTTCGCGCTTAATCATGGGCACGAAGTTGGTGACCACGGCGTAGGGGGTCTGCTGGCGCAGGTCGGGCAGGGACACGGAGCCGTCGTGGCGTACCTGGTAGCAGACGCCGTCGAGGACGACCATTTCGCCGTCGAGGCCGTTGAAGGTGCCCACACCGAAGTTGCCGTGGCTCAGGAGCTCACCGATGGTCATCTCGCCATCGTAGATGCCGTCCAGCAGCTGGGACATGAGGCCGGTCTGAAAAACTTCGTTACGGAAAACAGTTTCACCGTTTAGGATGGTCGGCTGATATGCCATGAAATTTCTCCTCGTTACAGTGGATGCGGCGTCAGACGGGTCGGTCGGTCATCAGCGATACTCGCCCTAGCTGATGCTGAAAGCGTGAGGGGCGGTGGGGAGAACACGGCGTTCGGTGTCGTTTCTCGCGGAATTCGTAGGTGCCGCCGGCCGGGCGCACGTACTTTCATTCTACGCCTGCGTAGGAAAGATCCCGGGACTAGCGGGTATGCCGTCTTATGATGTGACCCTCCGACTAGGAAGAGCTCGCCACATGAGGCTCTCACCTACCGGAGGCGGCTAGAGCTCCAGAACCATCTCTACGTGCTCGATACCGACCTCAAGGTACGGCTCACCCACCTGCACGAACCCTGCTGCACCGTAGTAGCTGTCCTTCAGATAAGACTGGGCACTAATAACCAGTTGGCGAGCATCCGTATTCTCGCGAACCCAATCAATCGCCTCATGCAGTAGGGCACGCCCCAGGCCGGTGCCCCGCGCCTCCTCGCGGACTGCTACTCTGCCGATAGTCCAAGCGCCTTCGATAGGGCGGTGGTAACCGTCATCGACCGTCATAAGGTCGAAGAGGCGTAGGTATGCTAGGACCCGACCTGCCTCATTCGCGTGGAAGAAATGAACGCAGTCGAAATCTGCCTCGTCAGGCTCCTGCGCAATGATTTGCTGACCCACCGTGAAAACAAGGGAACGGGTGATGTGTATCTGCTGAAGCTCGCGGAGAGTCAGCTCATCGAAACGCTTAGCCTGAAAATGAGGGGGAGTAGAAAACAAAAGAGGCCCTTCCGTTTGTCATCGGTCGGGAATGAGCGTACCCCATTGAGGAAAACTCCGTGCAGGGGCGGAATCGGAAAGCCGCCCTATGAGATTTACGGTGTCATCCATGAACGGATATTTAGTGCTCATATTATGTTTGCGTAGATGACCATCTGGACTGCAGATAAATTAACAGGGCTCTATACTGAGAGCGTTATATCACTCAACACCCTGGAGGTAACTCTATGTCTATCGCCGCTATCATGACGTGGACTCTACAATCAGAAATTCCTGTACCGCCGGATGCCCAAGCCCTCTTGGGGCCGGGCGAAAGCGCCGTCGCAGCCTTTGCTACTTTCCGCGATTCCGCGATTTTCACGACTCACCGACTCATCATTCGTGATGCTCAAGGCTTGACGGGTAAGAAGGTAGAAATGTATTCGTTGCCTTACTCCTCAATCCATATGTGGTCTTCTGAAAATGCAGGAAACCTGTTCGACGCGAATAGTGAAATCGCTCTATGGACGAAGGTCGGCTACATCAAAATCAAGCTGGGCCGAAAGATTGACGTCCGCAAGCTTGACCGGCTCATCGCTCAGCAGGTTCTAAACGCTCAGCAGCATTAGGGCATAAAAATAGACTGGCGTTCCCTCCGGTTGCACGACAAAAAGGGAGGGAACGCCAGCACCAACAGCTTAGCCCTTAGAGCCGCTCTAAGCGCAACTAAGGTGCGCAAGACCCATCGAGGCATAAAAATATTGGACACGTACTGTCGCCAAAAGTGCTACAGCAAGATAGAAGTCCGCAGAGATACGCCCGAGAACACAACAACGGCCTATACGTTCCCAAAGGAACATATAGGCCGTTGCCTGCTATTCAGACCTCACATCTAGAAGCCCGGAATTAGACGCCAGCGAATTAGACGCCGTAGTACAGCTGGTACTCAAGCGGGTGCGGAATCAGCGAGAGGGGCTCCAGCTCATTCTTACGCTTGTAGTCGATCCATGCCTGAATCAGGTCCTCGGTGAAGACGCCGCCCTCGAGCAGGAAGTCGTGGTCAGCCTCCAGAGCCGCCAGTGCCTCCTCCAGGTTAGCGGGAGCCTTCTTGATGTCCTTAGCCTCTTCGGCGGGCAGCTCGTACAGGTCCTTGTCGATCGGTGCCGGCGGCTCGATGCGGTTACGGATGCCGTCCAGACCAGCCATCAGCTGAGCAGCGAATGCGAAGTAGGGGTTAGCGGAGGGGTCCGGTGCACGGAACTCCAGGCGCTTAGCCTTCGGGTTGGTGCCGGTAATCGGAATACGGATACCAGCGGAACGGTTACCCTGCGAGTACACCATGTTGATGGGAGCCTCGTAGCCGGGAACCAGACGCTTGTAGGAGTTCACGGTCGGGTTGGTGAACGCCAGAACAGCGGAGGAGTGCTCAATCAGACCGCCAATGTACCAGCGTGCGGTGTCGGAGAGGTTAGCGTAGCCGCGTTCGTCGTAGAACAGGGGCTCGCCGTTCTGCCACAGCGACTGGTGGCAGTGCATACCGGAGCCGTTGTCACCGAAGACGGGCTTGGGCATGAAGGTTACGGACTTGCCCCATGCGTCAGCGGTGCCCTTGATGACGTACTTGAACTTCAGCAGGTCGTCAGCAGCCTTGGTGAGGGTGTCGAACTTGTAGTTGATTTCTGCCTGGCCGGCTGCGCCCACCTCGTGGTGGCTACGCTCAACCTCAAGGCCGACCTCGTCCATTGCTACGCACATTGCGTCACGCAGGTCAGCCTGCTTGTCGACGGGGGAGACGGGGAAGTAGCCGCCCTTGACGGGGGTCTTGTTGCCCAGGTTGCCGCCCTCTTCCTTGCGGCCGGTGTTCCAGGGAGCCTCATCGGAGTCGATCTTGAAGAATACGGAGTTCGGCTCGACCTGGTAGCGGACGTCCTCGAAGACGAAGAATTCAGCCTCGGATGCGAAGAACGCGGTGTCTGCAATGCCGGTGGATTGCAGGTATGCTTCGGCACGCTCAGCGACGCCGCGGGGGTCACGGTGGTAGGGCTCGCCGGTGCGGGGGTTCACGATGGAGCAGATGATGACCAGGGTCTTCTCAATGCGGAAGGGGTCAACGTACGCGGACTGAACGTCGGGGATCAGCTGCATGTCGGACTCTGCAATGCCCTGGAAGCCGCGAATGGAGGAGCCGTCAAAAAGCTGGCCGTTGACGAAGAAATCGTCATCAATCGCCTTAGCGGGCAGGTTGAAGTGCTGCTGCACGCCGGGCATGTCGGTGAATCGGATATCAACGAAGACTACTTCTTCGTTCTTGATAAAGTCGAGAACTTCCTGGGGGCTGGTAAACATGAGGACTGCTCCTTGTTCGACTGACGGTGCAGGAGGGTGCTTTCCCTCATCACATTCAGTCTTTGGTTTAGTTTTTGGCCGCGGGCAAAACCCTGTGACATATCAAGCATAGTGGTTATTTTTTGCGCGTGCGTGACTATCGTGTTTCGGTAATGTTACAAATCCTGGAAAGGAGTTACATCTACGTTGCCTCACGAAACACAGTAGAGATGCTAACGCCCTCAGTAGAGCCAGTAGCAAAGCCAATATCAATGCCAGCAACAGCGCAATAACCGGACGTAACAAAAGGCCCCGACCCTCCCCACACGGGAAGAGCCGGAGCCTTCAAAACCTCATATCAGCGTCTCGCTTAGCGGCCGCGCATCGCACGACGGTCGGGGCGTGCACGCATCGGGTCAACACCCTTCGGCAGACCATTCATCGGGTTACGCATAGTGTTCAGAGTGCTCAGGCGACCAGAAACAACCTGCATCTCCTGCTGAGTCAGAGCCTTCGGAAGCTTGTTCATAGTCTTCACAACGTCCTTGAGCTCAACCTGACCCTCATCGTGACCGGTCTCAATCACATGAACCGGCACACCGGGAGCCACACGAGCCAGGTGCTTCTTCTCAGTGTTCACCAGCGAGTTCACGCGGCTGTGAGGGCCCTCGGTCACCAGCACAATACCGGGACGGCCCAGCGCACGGAACACCAGATCCTGGTTGCGGTTCGCAGCAACGGGCTGCTCCTCAACAATCCAACCGCGGCGCACCGAGTTCATCGCTGCACCACTACGACCGGGCTGGTTCTCAATCTGAGCAAAAGCCGCAGTCTGCGCGCGGCGACCCAGCAGAAGCATCGCCACAATAGCGGCAACGCCCAGACCCAGAATCAGGAAAGTAATCCAGTTACCCAGGGCAATACCGATGAGGAGGAAAACCAAAAGGGTACCCAGAGCCGACAGACTCAGAATCCAACCGATATTCGGGTCGGACTTCTTGGTCATCTGGTAGACCTGCTTCATCTGGGCGAAAGTGCCCGGAGTGCGTTCCTTCTTCTTTTTCTTCTCTTCGCGCTTATCTGCCACGATTCTTCCTCGGCTGGTTCTTCCGCGGCCCCGAGAAGCGCCTCAAACGCTCACGGAACCATAGTGACGTAACGATGCAGTGTATGCCTGCAATTTTTCTAGTTTACCCTACCCGCACAAGGGGCGGGGCATAAGGGGAGGCTCCCCGAACACCGGACGAACACCGGGTTCGAGGAGCCTCAACGCTCTCAGAAAGATTCTGAAAAGGCTTAGTAGCCCGCAGCCACCAGGGAGGAGGCTTCCTGCAGGGCTGCACCCTCACCCTCAATGTGGGCAAGGTTCTCAGGGATCGGGTAGCCGTTCTTACGCATTGCACGAGCCCACAGGCGACCTGCACGGTACGAAGAACGAACCATCGGGCCCGCCATAACGCCAGCGAAACCAATCTCCTCAGCCATGTTCGCAAAATCCACGAACTGCTGCGGCTTCACCCAACGCTCAATCGGGTGGAAGAGCGGGCCGGGGCGCAGGTACTGGGTGAGGGTAATGATGTCACAGCCAGCATCGTGCAGATCGCACAGCGCCTCGTAAATCTCCTCGTCGGTCTCGCCCATACCCAGAATCAGGTTGGACTTGGTGACCATGCCACCTTCCTTAGCCTGGGTAATAACATCCAGGGAACGCTCGTAACGGAACGCCGGGCGAATCTGACGGAAGATACGGGGGACGGTCTCCAGGTTGTGCGCGAAAACCTCAGGCTTAGCGTCAATCACCTTCTGAACATGCTCGGGAACACCCTTGAAGTCGGGGACGAGCATCTCAACGCCGGTGTTCGGGCACATCTTGTGAATCTGGCGGGTGGTCTCTGCGTACAGCCACGCACCGCCGTCTTCCAGATCGTCACGAGCAACACCGGTCACGGTTGCGTAACGCAGACCCATGACCTTCACGTTCTTAGCAACCTTGAACGGCTCAGCGTAGTCAACAGCAACGGGCTTACCGGTCGCAATATTGCAGAAGTCGCAACGGCGGGTGCACTCGGAACCACCAATCAGGTAGGTTGCCTCACGGTCTTCCCAGCATTCGTAAATATTGGGGCAGCCTGCCTCTTCACACACGGTGTGCAGGCCCTGACCGCGAGCCAGCTCGCGCATCTCGTTGTATTCGGGGCCAACAATAGCCTTGGTCTTAATCCAGTGAGGCTTCTTCTCAATGGGAACCTCAGCGTTGCGGGCCTCCACACGCAGTAGCTTGCGTCCTTCAGGTGCGGTGCTCAAAAGTCTTCTCCTTGGTCTCGGTGTGCCCTCTGTGCAGGTGGGCCACCCTCTATTTTACGCCCGCTCAGGCGTAGGTGAAACTGATTTTCGTATATGACGAACAAACCCGGATGCGCGGCTCGTTCAGTGCCTTTCGGCTGTACCTAGCTCCGGTGTCTAGGTTCCGGTGTCTAGTCCTGCGCTGCGACGGGCTCGAAGGACTCCGCCAGGCGGTCCTGGTACTTCAGAAGCTCCGCCTCCAGCGGCTCCAAAATATCGGCGGGGGTGACGGTGCGGCCCAGCTGCTCCGAAATAGTGGTAACACCCGCATCGCTAATGCCGCAGGGAATGAACTGCTGGAAGGGTGCGGTGTCGTTGCAGCAGTTAATCGCAAAGCCGTGCATGGTGGTGTTACGGGAAACGCGCATGCCCAGTGCCGCGATCTTCTTGTCCTGGGTGATGCCGTTGCCCAGAATCCACACGCCGCTACGGCCCTCAACGCGCTCACCCTTAATGCCCAGACCGGCAAGGACGTTAATGATGATTTCCTCGATAATGCGCACATACGCCACCACGTCAATGGGCTCGGGCAGGCGCAGAATCGGGTAGCCGGTCAGCTGGCCGGGGCCGTGCCAGGTCAGCTTGCCGCCGCGGTCAATCTTGACGACGGGGGTGGACTTGTCTGCGGGGTACTCGTGGTCTTCGGTGCGTTTACCGGCAGTAATCACTGCCTCGTGCTCAAGCAGAAGAATCGTATTCTGGCGGGTGCGGTTAGCCACCTCATCGTGGATGCGGTACTGCTCGTCCAGGCACTCAACATAGTTCACATAGTTCGGGGCGAAGCCCACGCGTTCAATCGTCACAGACATACTTTCTACCTTAGTACTGCTGGTGGAGGGAAGAAAATTAGGGCGCCCTGAATCACGTGATGAGCGAACACGTCGGAATATTACGTGAGGGTATGCTCAATGGGAGGAAGGGCGAATAAGCAGATAAATGCCTGAATTCACCTTTGGGGTTCTTTGGGGTATTTGAACTGTTTTAGTGTGCTTAAAGATATTGTTTGATGTAATTTGATAACATGATGGTATGAGAAGCAAAGAAGCACACGTTCTGGAAAGCATCGCCAACCCGGCTCTACCCACCCTGCAGATTGTCGAGTACCGGGGCGAAACCACCGCAAGTGCACCCACCGAGAGCGCACCCGCCGTACGTTCCGTACCCTCCGCGCACCCCGGACGCTACACCCTGCGCACCATTTCTCAGCCTGCCCCGCCTGCTCCCTCCACCCCTGTAGCTCCCTCCACCCAGCTGGCTCCCGCCGCGCCCACTCTGCGCGCGGCAGCCAACGGGTACGGATTCGAGGAAAATACGGATGCATCCGCCCAGAGGCACGTCCAGACCCCGCAGGTAGCCGCCGCTCTACGTAACGCGCCCGGACTCGCCAAGCTCCACGCCGTTACTAGTGAGAGCGCCGATAGCGCCGATCAGCTGTGCCTCTGGTACGAGCCCCTCGATGCGGGCACCCTTGACAAGCTCCTGCGCGCTCGCGCCCTGACACCCGCCGAGCTCATGACCCTGGCACGCACCCTGCACCGGGCGCTCGGCAGTCTCAAAAAGGTGGGGGAGGGGCGCGCCGAACTAAGCGCCGAATATATCGCTCTGAGCGCCGCCGGAGTGCCCAAACTCCTGCTACCTGATGCCGTCTATCGTGAAGCGGCTCCTCTAGATACGGAACAGCTCACCGCCGCTCGGGGCAACTACGCACGTTCCGCAGCGGCACTGCTCTGGCAAGCCGCCTGCGGGCACGCACCGGAACCCTCCGCCGCCCGCGTACCCCTCTCACTGCGCATGGATTCACAGCGCATGGGAGTGGTCGGTACTGCAACCGATGGGGCACCCAGCAGCGAGTGGATTGAGCGCCTCGGCAGAGCCCTCGAATACCTGCTGGACGCACCCACCCAGGATGCGGCGCTCGCAGGGCTCAGCTCCGTGGTCGCCCTGGCGGAGGAGGTGCCGCCTCGCCCGCTCAACGTCTACCTGAGCTGTTCAGAACGAGCCCGCGCCCTAATTCCCGCAGCTGTGGAGCCCGCGCCGGTACAGAAGCTCTCAAAGGCGCAAAAGGCGCAACGCTACCTGGCGGAACGTTTGCCACACGTGAAGAAGCCGGGCATGAAGAAGCCAGGTGTGAAGAAATCGGGGCGCGCAGCTACCGCAGGTTCTAAGCCGTTGAGCCCCACTGTGAACCCCGCAGAGACTGCGCCGCCCGCTCTAAAGAACGCAGCGGCGACGGGCACATCCCGCCTGACGGCGCTACGCAGTGCGTTCACCCGCCCCACCGCGCGACTGGGACTGGCTGCACGCCTGGGACTTGCCGCGCTCGCACTGGGGGCTATTGCGCTGCCTCTCGGGTTCACCCTCTACGGGCAGAACGCCCCGGCAACGGCGCAGCCCGTATCCGCTCAATCTGTGAACGCAGCGGGGGAGCATGAGCCCGGCGGCACGGAAACACAGGATCAGAGCGCACAGGACAAGACATCGCAGGGCGAACAGATCCTACGAGCCCTCATCGACCAGCGAAACCAAGAACGCCGTGCTCGAGGCGGTGCAGAGCTCACCCTAGACACCGCAGAAGAACTCAGTCGCGACAGCGAGAATATCCGCGTGATGGCGGTGGTCTCCGCACCCGGATACCGCGCCGATAAAACCGAGCAGGAAGCCCGCAAACTCAGCGAAGAAAACGGCGTCACCCGCCAGAAAGTCATCTTCGACCTGCACCGCGGGGAGAAAGGCTGGGAGATAGCCCGCGCCGAACCCGTCCCGGCATAGCTGACACCGTGCAGCTGACGCCGCGTAACTGACACTGTGAGAAACGCGGACACAACAAAAGCGGCGGCCCCACCCACCGAAGTGGATGGAGCCGCCGCCTTCTGCTTACCGTCCAGGAAAACCCGGAGAGCTACGCTCGGTTACCCATCAGGGCACCGCCACAAGGAAACTTCCTTGAATCTATGCAGGTCTTAGAGGCCCAGCTCAGACTCGAAGTTTGCCTCCTCCAGGCGGGTCTTGAGGGTGTGCAGGAAGCGACCAGCGTCCGCACCGTCGACCACGCGGTGATCGTAGGTGAGGGACAGGTAGCACATGGAGCGGATAGCGATAACGTCGTTACCGTCAACATCCTTAACAACCATGGGGCGCTTCACGATGGAACCGGTGCCGAGGATTGCAACGTTCGGCTGGTTGATGATCGGGGTGTCGAACAGTGCACCGAAGGAACCAATGTTGGTGATGGTGAAGGTCGAACCCGACAGCTCCTCGGGGGAGATGTCGCCGGTACGTGCACGGCCACCCAGGTCGCCAATAGCCTTTGCCAGGCCAGCAATGCCCAGGTCAGAAGCGTTCTTGATGACGGGAACCAGCAGACCCTTGGGGGTGTCCACAGCAATAGCGATGTTCTCGGAGCCGTGGTAAGTGATCTGCTTGTAGTCTTCGGTCATGGAAGCGTTCAGAGCGGGGTGCTGCTGCAGAGCCTCAGCGGATGCCTGGACGAAGAAGGGCAGGAAGGTCAGCTTAGCGCCCTCACGAGCAGCGAAGCCGTCCTTAGCCTTTGCACGCAGCTGAACGATGCGGGTCACGTCAACCTCGGTGACCTGGGTCAGCTGGGTGGAGATGTCCAGGGACTCACGCATACGCTTTGCAATAACCTGGCGGATGCGTGCGGTCTTCTCGACGGTGCCACGCTTGGGGGAAACCTCGAAGGTGTGCGGTGCCTTTGCGGAACCAGCAGCCGGAGCAGCAGCTGCAGCGGGTGCAGCAGCGGCGGGAGCAGCGGAACCCTTAGCGGCGATAGCAGCCTGAACATCCTGCTTGCGGATGCGGCCACCAACACCGGTGCCCTTGACGGTGGACAGGTCGATGCCGTTGTCCTTAGCGAGCTTACGGACCAGCGGGGTCACGTATGCTTCGCCCTCAGCAGCTGCCGGAGCGGCAGGTGCGGCGGGAGCTGCAGGAGCTGCCGGAGCGGCAGGAGCCTCAGCAACCGGAGCGGGAGCTGCGGGAGCCTCAGCAACCGGAGCCGGAGCAGCGGGAGCAGCTGCAGCAGCAGCGTCGCCGATGATAGCCAGAACCTGGCCAACCTCTGCGTCCTCATCCTCGGGGATGCGGATCTCGAGCAGGGTACCTGCTACGGGGGAGGGAACCTCGGTGTCAAC
>NZ_KV811591.1:88849-89234 GCF_001813145.1 Rothia sp. HMSC066G02
CAACCGGAGCGGGAGCTGCGGGAGCCTCAGCAGCTGCGGGAGCAGCCGGAGCAGCAGCGCCGGAACCGTCGCCAATGATAGCCAGAGCAGCGCCGACCTCGACGTCCTCGTCCTCGGGGACGAGAATCTGCTCGACAACGCCTGCTACGGGGGAGGGAACCTCGGTGTCAACCTTGTCGGTGGAAACCTCAACCAGGGGCTCGTCAACCTCAACCTGCTCGCCAACTTCCTTCAGCCAGCGGGTAACGGTGCCCTCGGTGACGGACTCGCCCAGTGCGGGCAGTACGACCTCGATGCCTGCAGCAGCAGCTGCGGGAGCAGCCGGAGCAGCGGCGGGTGCTGCGGGAGCAGCCGGAGCCTCAGCAACCGGAGCGGGAGCTGCGGG
>NZ_KV811591.1:89334-116597 GCF_001813145.1 Rothia sp. HMSC066G02
TCAACCTTGTCGGTGGAAACCTCAACCAGGGGTGCGTCAACCTCAATGGTGTCGCCGACCTCAACGAGCCAGCGGGTGACGGTACCCTCGGTCACGGACTCGCCCAGTGCGGGCAGTACTACGGTGTGGGACATAATCTTTCCCGTTCTCCTTGTGAATGCTTGAACTAGAAAAATGTGAGCGGCGACCCGGATGCGCGCCGTATGCGTCAAAGCACGTCGACGCGCATCCGGATAGGGGCGTTGTTCAGCGGATACGCCCGGCAACCGCTAACGACCAACGGTCGTCAATACTAAGCTGACGCGCTAACGCCAGTCAGCAAAATTTATGCGCTGTGCAGCGGGGTGCCGTTCAGGACCATTGCAGCCTCACCCAGGGACTCGTTCTGAGTCGGGTGTGCGTGGATGAACTTAGCGACGTCCTCGGGGAATGCTTCCCAAGCAACCCACATCTGAGCCTCACCAATCTGCTCACCCATGCGCTTACCAATAGCGTGAACACCAACGATGGGGCCGTCCTTCTGACGGACAACCTTCACGATACCGGTAGCACCGAGGATAGCGGACTTGCCGTTACCAGCCAGGTTGTACTCAGCGGTCTCAACGTTCTCAGCGCCGAACTTCTCCTTAGCCTTGGGCTCGGAGTAACCAACGGAAGCGATCTCCGGGTCACAGAAGGTGACCTTGGGGATGTTCACGTCTTCAACGATGGAGGGGTTCAGGCCAGCGATTTCCTCAGCAACGAAGATACCCTGCTGGTAACCGCGGTGAGCCAGCTGAACGCCGGGGACGATGTCGCCAACAGCGTAGATGTTGCCAACGCCGGTGTGCAGGCGCTCGTTAGCCAGGACGAAGCCGCGATCCATGGGGATGCCCTGCTCCTCGTAGCCCATGTTTGCGGTGTTCGGGCCACGACCAACAGCAACCAGAACGATCTCTGCCTCGAAGACCTTGCCGTCAGCCAGGGTGACCTTAGCACCGTTAGCGTCCTGCTCAACCTTCTCGAAGAGGGTGCCGGTGTTGAACTTGATGCCGCGCTTCTTGAACGCGCGCTCCAGAACCTTGATGATTGCCGGGTCCTCGTTGGGAACCAGGTTCGGCAGACCCTCGATGATGGTGACGTCAACGCCCATAGCGTTCCACATGGATGCGAACTCGCAACCAATCACGCCGCCGCCGAGCACGATAGCGCTCTTGGGCAGGTAGTCCATCTCCAGTGCCTCAGTGGAGGTCAGAACGCGACCCTCAATGGGCAGACCGAAGGTCTTGGAGACCGAGCCGGATGCCAGGATAATGTTCTTACCCTTGTACTCAACACCACCGACGGTGATGGTGTCCTGAGCGGTCAGCTTACCCTCGCCGGGGATAACCTCTACGCCCTTCATCTTCAGCAGGCCTGCAAGACCCTTGAACTTACCGGAGACGATGTTGTCCTTGTAATCGCGAACCTTGCCCATTTCGATGGACTGCAGCACAGCGTTAACGCCAACCTTGGACGCCTCGCGTGCCTCTTCTGCCAGCTCAGCAGCGTGCAGGTACGCCTTGGTGGGGATACAGCCAGTGTGCAGGCAGGTGCCGCCGACCTTTTCCTTCTCGATCAGGCCGACGGTGAAGCCTAGCTGGCGTGCGCGAATAGCTGCAGAGTAGCCAGCGGAACCGCCGCCGAGGATGAGGATGTCGAATTCTTGAGCCACGATATTGCTCCCTTGCATAGTTGTGGGGGCTAAAGACCCCTGCAATGAGTTCTTTACCAATTTATTGGTAGGTTTCCCAGCATGCGCGAAAGGCCCGCGACTTACAAAAAATCGCGCGCCCCTCCGCGTACGCAGAAAAACACTTAATACAACAATACCCCCGTTGACGGTCGTTTAAGTTCACTCAGGGCGGTTTTAGCCGATTAATCGCCCAAACACCGTAAATTTTTCACCACGCAAGAAAAGCGGCGCGTCATAGAACAGTGCGATGACAGGAGCACCACAGCGGTCGCACAGAACGTGTCCGAGAACAGACGCAGAGGAGGGCTCCCCGGTAGAAATACCGGAAAGCCCTCCTCCGATCAGCTCTATGCTGTGCGGCTCGCACCAGATAAGGGGCACCAATTAGGATGCGCCAATTAGGGCGCGCGCCCAGCCAATCAGACTACTTAGCGTAGGACTCGATGAAGTTCACCAGGGTAGCGGTACCGAAACCGGTGCCTTCCTTCGGAGTGAAGCCGTACGGGGACTCCTCATTGAACGCGGGGCCCGCAATATCCAGGTGAGCCCAGGGGATGCCCTCGCCCACGAACTCCTTCAGGAACAGGCCCGCAGTCAGCGCGCCACCGTAGCGGGAACCAATGTTCTTGATGTCAGCAACGGGGGACTCCAGGCTCTTACGCAGGTAGGACTCCAGCGGCATCGGCCAGTAAGCCTCACCCGCAGCTGCACCGGCTGCAATCACGCGGTCGCGAATCTCCTCGTCACCGAGCAGAGCCGCAGTGCGCAGACCCAGAGCAGCCATAGCGGCACCGGTCAGGGTAGCGATGTCCAGGATGACGTCCGGGTTCGACTCGGAAGCCAGGGCGATACCATCAGCCATGACCAGGCGGCCCTCAGCGTCAGTGTTCAGCACCTCAACGGTACGGCCATCACGCATGGTGATAATGTCCTCCGGGCGCAGTGCGTGACCGCCGGGCATGTTCTCAGCCAGGCACAGGTAGCCGGTGACAGCAACCGGAACATCCAGCTCAGCAGAAGCAACCACAGCGCTCAGAACCGATGCCGCACCAGCCATATCGCACTTCATGGTCATCATCGAAGCGGCAGGCTTCAGCGAGTTACCACCGGTATCGAAGGTGATACCCTTACCAACCAGAGCAACGTGAGCCTTCGGGTTCTCCGGGGTGTACTTCACAACGGCAAGAACCGGCTTGCGGGGCGAACCCTGACCAACACCGGAAATGCCGCCGAAGCCCTCCTCTGCCAGGCGGTCGTGGTGGAACAGTTCAATCTCAATGTTCGAGTAATCCTCAGCGACCTCAGCAGCGAACTCAGCGAAAGTCTCCGGGTACAGGTGCGACGGGGGCAGGTTCACCAGGCGGCGAGCGTCCTTAGCGGTCTCGCCCAGAACCAGGCCGTGCACCAGAGCCTCTTCAGCCTCTTCCTGATCAATCGAAGAAACAATCAGAATGGACTCGATTTCTTCCTTGATCGAATCCTTGGTCTTGAAACGCAGACCCTCTTCAATGAAGTTGCCCAGCACAGCGCCGTGAGCAATAGCCTCAATTTCCTCTACCGAAGAAACGCCGAAATCGAAAGCGACCTCCTCAGCGGAACCAGCCAGCTGACGAGCCGCAGAACCGGCGGCGTAACGCAGAGCATCCAGGCGCTCCTGACCCTCAGCGGTATCGGAGCCCAGACCCGCCAGCGCCACAATGCCGGCACCGGTGTCCTCAAGACCGGGCAGACGCAGCAGCTGATCGGGTGCGCCCGAAGCGCCCAGCGCCTCCAGCAACTCGTTAATACCCTCAACAGAGTCCTCAGACAGGGAGCTCGGCGCCAGGTACGGGCCGTCCGAACCCTTCAGAACGCCCAGAACCAGAACGTCAGCTTCGAGCGCTTCAAGGTCGGTGCTGTGAATAGACAGAGACAGAGACATCGTTACTCCTTTGCGTATGTCTTCTCAAATAGTCGGGGCACATCCTCGCGCCCGAAAAACTCAACTATAGGCCCTCGAAGAGTGAGGATGAATACCGCCGCGTAAAGCCACGCGGACTACTGCTTCTACTCTACACGGATATGTAGGAGGGCGTGAGGTTCAGCTCTCACCCCGAACAGCTGGCAGAACAGAAAAAATGCACAAGAAGCCGAGCTGCAGCGCCTTAAGAACGTCGACGAGATACCAAACAAGTTCACCTACTGCGAGAAAAGCCCGCACACTGTCGAGACAGGGCAGTAGTGGCATAAAATGAAAGACTACGGAAAGCGTCAGATAACAGAAGACGCCCCTTCGCCCCAACACCTCGGGTACCGGCAGAAAACACTAAGCCCACCCGAACGCGGCGCGAACCAGACAGAAGTGAGGAGGCGTAATGCTCAACCCCGAAGATCTCTACTTAGCCAACACCAAAATATTGGACGACCCCAGGATGCACGGGCTAACCCTCGTCATCGCCCTCTCCAGCCCGCAAGACGCAGGCTCCACCGCAGGGCAGCTCGGGCAGGTGCTGCTCAGCGAACTCAAAAACATTGAAATCGTCGAGTTCGACAGCGACCAGCTGCACGACTACCGTGCCCGCCGCCCCTACATCCGCTACGAACAAGACCACTTCGAAAAGCCGCAATACCCGCAGCTGAAGCTCTACGCCGTAGAAGACAGCCTCGACAAGCCGTTCCTGCTACTCACCGGTGCCGAACCGGACCTGCAGTGGCAGCGCTTCGAAAAGGCGGTGCTGACCATCGCCCAGCGGGTCAAGCCCTCCCTGGTCGTGCTGGTCTCCGCATTCCCCATGCCGGTGCCGCACACCCGCCCCTTCCCGATTACCGCGCACGGCTCCCGCAAGGACCTGATTCGCGGTATCTCCCCGTGGAAGCCCAGCGCGGACGTGCACGCAACCGTCACCAACCTGCTGGAAGTGCTCTTCACCGAAAACGGAATCGACACCGTCGGCTTCGGCGTGAACATTCCCCAGTACATTTCGGAGGCGGACCTGCCACAGGGCACCCTCACCGCCCTCGAACACGTGGGTATGGCAGCGCACCTCTCCCTACCCACCGAGAACCTGCGCGAAGCCGCACGCCACGTGCACAGCCAGATCAACGACCAGGTCAAGCAGAACCCCGAAATTGGTCGCATGATCACGACCATGGAAGAGAACTACGACGAGAACTTCCGCACCTCCGACATTGCGGTTCCCCTCTCGCGACGCGACGCGCACAACGTGCCCAGCCGCGACGAGATTGGCGCGCTCTTCGAGCGGTTCCTCGACGAACAATAGGTACGCGCAGTAGGGGAAAGCACTCGGGGCGCCCTTACTCTGCATGACGGATTATGACG
This sequence comes from Rothia sp. HMSC066G02, assembly GCF_001813145.1. Taxonomy (NCBI): domain Bacteria; kingdom Bacillati; phylum Actinomycetota; class Actinomycetes; order Micrococcales; family Micrococcaceae; genus Rothia; species Rothia sp. HMSC066G02. The sequence continues at coordinate 94,368 of NZ_KV811591.1, forward strand.
CGGCACCCCGCACCGCTGTGGACAAACCCCATCGTACAAACGAACAATACGAATAAATCTGTGGATACTTCGGAATCATGAACCGAAGTATCCACAGATTTATTTGTATAACCTGAGCACCCGCGCAAACCATGCCACCGTGAAGGCATGAACGCAAACAACATCTCCAATGGCAATATCCCCAACAGCGGCTACGACACGCCCCCGCCCATCCGCAACGAATACGACGTGCTCAGCTGCGCCCTCCACCAGCACGGCTACTGGCCCGACCACTCACTCATCATCCTCACCGCAACCGATGACACCCTCGGCCCCAGCCTGCGCGTCAACCTACCCGACGAACCCTGCACCCACAGCGAACGTGCCGACTTCCTGCACGAAACCTTCACCAAACTCCCCACCCGTCACAACGGCGAAACCCTCACCCGCTTCTACGCCATCATCATCGACGGCGACAACACCGTACGCCAACGCCAACTCAACCCCGACACCGCGCAACTGGCCGCCATCGAAGAAATCCAACAGGACGTCGACACCCAAATCCCCATCAACGCATGGCTCCACCTGCTCCACGACCCGCGCATCGTCAGCGAACTACGCTGCGAAGACGTCATCTACGCAGGCGGCGCCAGCATCTGGGCGCTCAACCCCGAACAGCAAGCGCTCACCCTCCTCGCACCCATCGAAGAAATCCGCCACAGCAGCTACTACACCTGGCTCACCCGCCACGGCGACACCATCGCCGACACCGCCCAACACAACTACGCCCACAGCCCCTGGGACACCGACCCCACAGCCAACCCCGAAACCCGCCACGACTGGGAAAACGCCGTAGAACTCTGGGACCACACCCACACCACCCGCCACGACGAAGCCCGCCAGGGCGTCCGCACCATCTACCGCCAAGCCCAAATCGACCTCTGCTACTGGGACGCCGCCATCAACGCCGCCGCGCACCTGCTCACCACCCACCCGGTCGATAACGCGGGCAACCCCATCACCGGTGACGCGCCCACCATCGGCGACGCACTCCGCGAACTCATCCCCGCCGAAATCGCCGGGCACCTACGCGCCTCCATCGCACCCGCAACCCTCAACCCCATCACCGCCGAAATGCTCACCTACCTCGCCGGCTACGGGCTCAACCACGCCCAAAAAGCGCTCGCCTACCTGCACTACTCCGCCCAATACACCTACCACGCCTTCGGCGGCGAATACCCCAGCCCCGACCGCGCGCCGCTCGAACCACCCCGCTACGGCACCCGCATCACCCGCAAAACCTACATCCCCGCCAGCTTCACCCACGCACTCAGCGCCACACCCGGTACCGAACAGGCACACGTACGCGCCGTGCCCGAAAAATGCGTGCAATGGCAAGACTGGATCCGCCGCACCCACCGCACCATTCAGCAGAGCCGCAGCATTCAACAGAACCGCAGCAACCAGCACACCAACCTCAACGGCTGGGCACTCGAAAACCTCACCCCCGCCGACCTCGCCAGCGCCGCCGAACTCAACACCATCAGCCGCGACCTGCTCCCACGCCTCGAGGAACACCCCAAAGACCACAACGCCCACAACAAACTCGAAAACCTCAAACAACGAATCGACGAAAGCTGCACCAACAGCGAATACCTCACCAAACACCACGCCGTCTACACCCACTACCTCAACGCCCTCAAAGGAAAACTAGACAGCCCCCACTGGGCACGCCTCAACGCACTCGAACTACTCACCAGCCTGCTCACACCCCACAGCACCGACGGAGAATACGCCGAACTACGCAACACCCAAGCCTGGGCCAACTGGTACAAGGGCTACAGCACCTACGCCCGCATGCTCCGCCAAGAAGCCCACCGCCACACATTCGGAAAGGACCTCAACATCCTCGATGTACACCTCAACGCAGGCAACCTACCCGCCTGGATCAAATACACCATCTGCGGCGAACCCGGAACACACCGCGAACCCATCAGCACCCTCAAACCCCGAAAACCTTAAAAGCCCGGCACCTAAAACCGGCACCTAAAAGCGAGGTACAAAACGAGGGAGGGGCGCGCCACCGGGCACGCCCCTCCCGCACACAGCCGCACTCACCCAAAACCAGGCCCACAAGCCACCCAAACAGCGCGTCAAGTTGAAAGCAACCAAAAATCTGCAATACTTATATATTGACCCCGTACAGTCAATGCGCTATAACGCGCCCTCAAACCGCTCCACACAACGAGCAACGGAACCCTGCAAACCGCCCAACGCACGCGGAATAAAACCCGCCCCCACAGCGTTAAACCGGATAAACGCAGCAAACACCCCGACCGAGGACGCCAGCACAGACTTGACAGGGTCTTAGGTGTTTTGCAAACAAAACACCCCACCACAAGCCAGAAAGGGTTCTAGTGGCACCTGCAACCAGCAAGAAGACCGTGACCGGCGACGCAACCGAAGAAACCGTCGCAAAAACCACCACCAAGACCACCCGCACCAAGAAGGCAACCACCAAAGCCGCAGCGGCAACCGAAGACACCACCGGCGCAACCGCCGAAACCGGTGCTGAAACCACTGCCGAAACTACTGCCGAAACCGAGGCAGACAAGCCCAAGCGCACCCGCAAAACCACCACCACCACCAAAACCGCAACCAAGCGCAAGACCGGTGGCCGCCACAAAAAGAGCGACGACGAATTCGACCTCGGACTCGACGAAGAACTCGAAACCACCGACGGCGAAGACGAAACCGACGAAGAAGACGAAGAAACCGCAGCCAAAATAGAAGAAAAGAAGGCCGCAGAAGCAGTAGCAGCCAAGGGCTCCGGCTTCGTCCTCACCGCAAACGACGACGACGACGCACCCGCACAGCGCGTCGTCACCCCCGGCGCAACCGCCGACCCCGTCAAGGACTACCTCAAGCAAATCGGCAAAGTCTCCCTGCTCAACGCACAGCAGGAAGTCGACCTCGCCAAGCGCATCGAAGCAGGCCTCTACGCCGAACACAAGCTCGCTGAAAACCCCGACATGGACAAAGACCTCAAGAAAGCCCTGCGTTGGGTCGTCCACGACGGCAAGCGAGCCAAAAACCACCTGCTCGAAGCCAACCTGCGACTCGTAGTCTCCCTCGCCAAGCGCTACACCGGCCGCGGCATGCTCTTCCTCGACCTCATCCAGGAAGGCAACCTCGGCCTCATCCGCGCCGTCGAAAAGTTCGACTACTCCAAGGGCTTCAAGTTCTCCACCTACGCAACCTGGTGGATCCGCCAGGCCATCACCCGCGCAATGGCAGACCAGGCCCGCACCATCCGCATCCCCGTGCACATGGTAGAAGTCATCAACAAGCTCGCCCGCGTGCAGCGCCAGATGCTTCAGGACCTCGGCCGCGAACCCACCCCCGAAGAACTCGGCAAGGAACTCGACATGACCCCCGAAAAGGTCATCGAAGTCCAGAAGTACGGCCGCGAACCCATCTCCCTGCACACCCCCCTCGGTGAAGACGGCGACTCCGAATTCGGCGACCTCATCGAAGACTCCGAAGCAGTCGTCCCCGCAGATGCAGTGTCCTTCACCCTTCTGCAGGAACAGCTCCACTCCGTGCTCGACACCCTCTCCGAGCGTGAAGCCGGCGTGGTCGCAATGCGCTTCGGCATGACCGACGGTCAGCCCAAGACCCTCGACGAAATCGGCAAGGTCTACGGCGTGACCCGCGAACGCATCCGCCAGATTGAGTCGAAGACCATGTCGAAGCTCCGTCACCCCTCGCGTTCGCAGGTACTGCGCGACTACCTGGACTAGTACTCCGACTACCAACAACGGCGCACCGGTTCCCGCTCGCGGGGGAGTGCCCCCTCTGCGGCGCCGGGGCGCCTTGAGGACGGAGCCCCCGCTACGCGTGACCGGCTACGCCGTAAGGTTTAGTTTCGCTAGTTCTAGCACATACAGAAAAGGCTCTCCGACATACCGGAGAGCCTTTTCTGCTACTTATATGCGGTTGGAGCGACGGCTTGTGGACGATGCTCGCGGGGGAGTGCCCCCTCTGCGGCGCCGGGGCGCCTTGAGGACGGAGCCCCCGCTACGCATGTCCGTTGCGCCGTCAAAGTTCAGTTCCACAAGGGCTGAGTATGTCAAGTTGGCTTTGCGGGCGATGCACGTTATGCAGTTCCGTACAGTCGGCTCGCGGACGATGCTCGCGGGGGAGTGCCCCCTCTGCGGCGCCCCAATAAGTGAATGGGCTAGGCGCTTTGAGGATGGGGCCTCCGCCATTACGCATGTCCGCTGCGCCGTTGAGGTTCAGCGCCGCTACAGGCTCAGCTGGCGCAGATAGCGGTCCGCCACCGCCTCCACCTGATCCAAACCACGCACACGACCCAGCGCCTCCGACCACGCATCAGCCTCATCGCCACCCACCGGGAAACCAGCCGCCGCCCACAACGCCGCCGTCATCGCACCCACCGAATCCGAATCCGAATCCACCGACACCGCACGGCACAACCCCTCAAACAGGGCACCACGCACCGTCGCATCATCAGCATCAGCCGACAGACTCTTCACAGCATCCGCCGCGCACCAGAGAGCCACACCCAACAGCTCAGGCGCCGTCCAACCCGTACCAAAATGCTCCGCCACAGCCTCCGGCACCGGCACCGTACCGCCCTCCAGCAGCTCGACGGCACGACTCAGCGCCGCCGCCGTACGCGAAGCATCACCCGGAATCGAATCATCCGCCGCCACCGAACCACACCACGACAGCACACGACGCGCCGACTCCAGCAACGCGTCAAACGAACCGGAGGGGGACGCCAACAGATCACGAATCAGCAACGCGTACGCCGCCGCCGAAGCCAACGCCTCCGGATGCCCATGGGTCAACGCCGCCGCACGCACCGCCAACAAAACCACCGTACGCTCCTGCGCCACCGGCAAAACACCCAACGCCGCCGAACGCACCAACGCGCCACTACCCAAAGCATCAGGAGTCAATGACTTCGACACCAACTGCATCTCACCCGAACCCAACGCCCGCAACGTTGCCGCACCCGGACCACGACGAGCCGTCAACTCCGACGAACCATCAATCTCACGATCCAACGAAAACGGCGCAGACTCCGGCAGAACCTCACCAATACCGCGGAACCACCGCAAATACGCCAACCACAGACACGCTAACTCATCCGCCGCCGCGCCCTCATTATTCCACTCCAAAACCTCCGTCAGGCCATCCAGAGTGAAACACATCAGCTGCGTATCATCACTGACCAGCAGCTCACCAAACGCCGACTCCCACGGCTTAGGGGCACGCTCCGCAATCTGCTCAGCCGACAACAACTCCAACGGATAACCCAGCGCATCACCCAACGCAGACGCACACAACAGGCCGCGCACCCTGCCCGCAAACTCAGCCGAAACCTCAGGTGCATGCGTGAACTCAACAGAAGAAAAACTCATAGGGCGATTATCCCACGGGTGCTTAGGATGCGTGGGGGATGTACCAGTCGACTTTGTGCTCAGGATGTGCGGGGGTACCAAGTGGCTTCGTGCTCATGCTCGCGGGGGAGTGCCCCCTCTGCGGCGCTGGGGCGCCTTGAGGACGGAGCCCCCGCTCCGCATGAGCACTTACGCCGCGGTAGGATGCCTACTCCGCGGATGGGGAGACACCGGGGAAGGAGCCCTCGCTCCGCATGAGCACCTACGCCGAGGATGGTTGGCTACTCTTCCTCGCCGGGAATGGAGAGGCTTAGACAAAAACGGCTTTGCGCTCATGCTCGCGGGGGAGTGCCCCCTCTGCGGCGCCGGGGCGCCTTGAGGACGGAGCCCCCGCTCCGCATGAGCACCTACGCAGTGGTGGGTTCCGACCCCTGAATGACGAACTGCGAGGCGCAAAACATGACGCAGTGCCATACTGAAACCATGAAGATTCTGCACACCTCCGACTGGCACCTCGGCCGCACCTTCCACCGCAGCCCCCTCACCCGCGAACACCAGCAGTTCATCGACGAACTGCTCAACTACGTGCACGCCGAAGGTATCGACACCCTCCTCATCAGCGGTGACGTCTACGACAGCACCATCCCCACCGCCGAAAGCACCACCCTGCTCGACCAGGCACTCCCCCGCCTCATGCGCGCTGGCGTGCACGTCATCCTCAGCTCCGGCAACCACGACTCCTTCCGCCGCCTCAGCTACGGCGCCGCGTTCTTCGAAGCCTCCGGCGTGCACCTGCGCACCAGCCTCGAAGACGCCACCCGCCCCGTCGAACTCACCGACGGCACCTTGCGCGTACACGTCTACGCCATCCCCTACCTCGCGCCGCGCCTCCACGCCACCGCCCTCGGTGTAGACCCCACCCACCAGGCCGTCCTCGGCGCCGTCACCGACGCCATCCGCGCCGACGCCGCAGAACGACGCGCCCGCGGCGCAGGCGCCGACCGCATCATCGTCATGAGCCACGCAACAGTCAGCGACACCACCGGCAGTGACACCGCCGGCAGCGCAGACACCACACCCCGCAGCGACTCCGAACGCGACATCAGCGTCGGCGGTATCGACTGGGTACCCGCCTCCCTCTTCGACGGCTTCGACTACGTAGCCCTCGGCCACATCCACAAGCGCTACCCCGTCACCCACACCATCCGCTACAGCGGCTCCCCGCTCGGCTTCTCATTCAGCGAAGAACACAACCGCAACGGCGCCTACCTCATCGAACTCAACCCCGGCGAAGAACCCACCATCAGCAGCCACGAATGGGCAACCCGTGTACACATGAAAACCCTGCGCGGCACCATGGAGCAGCTACTCAACGCCCCAGAAAACAGCCCCTACGAGCAGGGCTACTACTGCCGCATCGAACTCACCGACGAAACCCTACCCGTCGGCGCCGTCGACCGCCTGCGCAGCCGCTACGAAACCATCTCCCACTTCAGCTACCGCAGCACCCAACCCGCCACCGACAAACCCACCGCCGCACCGCCCACCCGCGACGCCGACCCCGTCGAAACCTTCGACCAATTCCACCAATACGTACGCAACCGCCCCCTCACCAGCGAAGAACGCGACGTCATCACCACCCTCAGCGACCACATCAAAAGCCACAAGGACAACGCATGATCCTGCACAACCTCGAATTCGAAGCCTTCATGGCATACCCCAAGCGCCAAGAAATCAACTTCGACACCCTCAACAACGCCGGCGTATTCCTACTCAACGGCCCAACCGGTGCCGGTAAAACCACCATCCTCGACGCTATCTGCTACGCCCTCTACGGCGAAACCAGCAGCGACCGCGAATCCGCCAAACTGCACTCCACCTACGCGGCACACAGCGGCACCAAACCGCGCGTGTTACTCGACGTCACCCTCCACGGCAAGCGCCTGCGCATCGACCGCACCCCCGCCTACAACAAACCCATCACCCGCGGCGCCCGCAAAGGCCAGATGCGCGAAGAAAGCGCCAAAGCAACCCTCGCCGAACTCGCACCCGGCGCCGACCCCGCCGACGAAAAAGCCTGGATCCCCATCTCCAGCAGCGTCGCCGAAGTCAACCGCACCATCGCCGAACGCACCCACCTGACCAAAGAACAATTCCTCAAAGTCGTACTCCTGCCGCAGGGCCAGTTCGCGCAATTCCTCAAGTCCAAGCCCAAAGAACGCAAAGAACTGCTCAAAAAGATGTTCCCCGTCGAACACTACGAACAGCTCTTCGCTGCACTCACTGAGGAAGCGAAAACCGCCCAGCAGGAAGTCGCCCAGGACGAAAACACCCAGCGCGGCTACCTTGAACGTGCCCGCGCAGAAATGCTCGCCCTGCAGTCGCTACTGGACGCTGTGGATTCGGATGCTGAGGAAGCTGCGGAGGCGGGCGAGGAGACTTCCGAAAACCTCACCACTGAGAACGTCACTGCCGAGAATGTCACCGCCGAAACCCTCGACGCATGGGTTGCCGGCGGAGTAGAACGCGCCCGCAAAACCTCCGTGCGCGAGAAGCAGGAACAGCAGCGCCTCACCAACGAAGCCGACCGGAACACCCGCCTGCTCGCCGAACGCGCCCAACTGCAGGCCGACTGGCGCGAATACGAGCAGCTCTGCGAACGCCGCACCCGCCTGACCGAACGCGCCGACGAGCACAAAGCGCATCGTGAAGAGCTGGCGCAGGCGCGTGCCGCCGCGCCCCTGCACGCACAGTACACGCAGGTCCACACCGAATCGCAGGCGCTCGCCGCCCGCCAACAGGACCAGGCGGCGTGCGCATCCGCGCTGGATGATACTGGTCGCGCCCTGCTTGCGGCACTGCGCGATGAGGAAACCCCGGAAGACGTCACCTTCCCCGAGGAGACGACCTTCGCCGCACTCCCGGAGCTCGAGCCCGCTGAACAGGAAACCCAGCTCGAGGCGCTCCTCGACACCCTGCGCGCCCTGCAGAAGAAGGACGCACAGCTTACCGACGAGGAAGCCGCCGTTGCCGCCCTGCTGAAGCAGGCGAACGCCCTCGAGCAGGACAAGGCGCGTGCCGAAAAGACCCTGAGCGACCTGACCGCCGCCGCCGAGCAGCTTGCCGAAGAACTCGCCGGCTACAGTACCGCCGACGAAGAGCGTACCCTCGCCGCGCACCTGGTCACTGAGGCGCAGCAGAAGCTCGATGCCGCTCAGCAGATGCAGCAGAAGCTCGATGCCGCCTCCGCAGCGGTTGCTGAGGCTGAGAAACAGAGCAAGCGCACCGCCACCGCCGAGCAGAAGGCGCAGGAAAAGTGGCAGGCTTCGGCTCAGCAGGCGCTCGCCGCTACGGAGGAGTTCAAGAACCTGCAGGTGCTGCGCCTCGCCCAGGCGTCCTCCCTGCTGGCGCGCGAGCTCAAGGACGGTGAACCCTGCCCGGTCTGCGGCTCGGTCGAGCACCCCGCCCCCGCGCAGATTGCCGAGGGCGAGCAGCTGGTTGAGCGTGCCGACCTGGACGCCGCCAAGGAGCGTGAAGACAAGGCACACAAGCAGGCGCGTACCCACGAACTGGCTAAGGATCGGGCGACCAAGGCACATCAGGAAGCCTCCGAGGCGCTTGCCGCCGCCCGCACCCAGTACGAGACCCTGGTGGCTCAGGGCGAGTGCGATGTTGAGCAGACTGCCGCCCAGCTGCAGCAGGCGCAGACCCGCCTCGCGCAGGCTCAGTCGCGCGTGACCGCGCGTGACGGCGTGCTGGTGAAGGTTGAGCGGGTGCGTGCCGAGCAGCAGAAGGCTCAGGAGGCGCTACGCACCATCGAGAGCGCGGCGGTTGAGGCTCAGACTCGTCACCGTGATGCTGCGGCGCGCTGTGAGGCGGCTGCGGCTGAGTTGGCGCCTGCTCGTGCAGCGGTGGGTTTTGCGCAACGTGTTGAGGCTGTTGAGGGTTACCGTGCGGCGCATCAGCGTCTTGCTCGTGCGGTGTTGCTGTTGGGGCAGGCGCGTGAGCGTCATGCTTTGGCGGCTGCTGCGGCTGAGCGTTTGCTGGCTGAGTCTTCGTTTGAGAGCGCCGAGCTGGTTCATGCGGCGGTGCGTACCTCCGAGCGCGTCGACGCCCTGGAGCAGGCTGTTGCCGCGTACGAGCTGGAGCATGCCCGCCTCCTTGAGGGCTTTGGCCGTGAGGCGATTGTTGCGGTGGCGGCTCGTGCCGCCGCTGGTGAGCAGGCGCCGGATGATCTGCAGGGTGTGCGTGAGCGGGTTGAGCAGCTGCGTGCGGCGGCGCACCGGTTGACTCTTCGTGAGGGTGAGCGGGAGAGCATGCTGCGTTCTTTGCATGTGCTGCGTGGCGAGTATGCGGCGTTCCGTGCGAAGACGGCGCAGCGTTATGACCGTGCGCAGATGTTGGCGAACCTGGCGGCGGCTGCCCGCGGTGACACGCTGGGCGGCTATGAGCATCAGGTTGACCTGGTGAGTTACGTGCTGGGTGCCGAGTTTGAGCGGATTCTGCACTCGGCGTCACTGCACCTGGATCGCATGAGTGAGGGCCGCTACGGCATGGTGTTCAGCGATCACCGTGCGAAGGGTAGCCGTTCCGGCGGCGGCCTGAACCTGGAGATTACCGACACCTGGACGGGCGAGCCGCGTGAGGCGTCGTCGCTGTCCGGTGGTGAGTCGTTCTTGGCGTCGCTGTCGTTGGCGTTGGGTCTGGCTGAGGTTGTGCAGGCGAATAACGGCGGTATCGAGCTGGATACCCTGTTCATTGATGAGGGTTTTGGCACGTTGGACGCCGAAACCTTGGACATGGTGATGGGCACGATCGAATCTCTGCGTGATAGCGGCCGCACTATTGGCCTGATTTCGCATGTGGAGGAGATGAAGAACCGTATTCCCGCCCAGATTGTGGTTGAAAAGGGTCAGAACGGCTCGTCGGTGAGGGTAAACTCCTAGTAGGCATAAATTCGCTTCCGGGCTGCTATTGTGGCATGTCCGGCGGCTTATTCGTGAAAGAGATGATGACCTCGACACCTCAGGACAGGGACCCGAACTCAACGTATCGTGTGGAACCTTCGGCTGATGCGCGCGCTAACGCATCCGCGCCGGAGGTTCCTCCGCGCACCATGAAGGTGGCACCCGCCTCCGATTCGCCGGATAAGTCGTGTGCTTCGGGCACGGGTATTCCAACGGTTCCGGGTACGTCCTTGACGGATGTGGTGCGCAGTAACGACCACGTGTTGCAGGAGTTGCCGCCGCGACCGGTTCCTACTGCGGATGAGGTTAATACGAACGCCTCGGTGCCGGATATTTTGCGTCAGCATTGGGCGTTGTTCCTGCGTAACGGTAAGGAGCAGCGTTACCATCTGCGCGGTGTGCTCCGTGATGAGGGCTTTGCCCGTAATGTGTTGACGATTCTGTTCCATATTCCGGCGGCTTCTTCGGCGTTTGCGCTGTATATTCTGTTGGCGAGCCACCTGGGTAGTGTGCATGATGGCGGCTATGCGGTGGCGGCGTTTGCTGGCGCGTATTCGGTGCAGATTATGCTCGGCCCGATGCTGGTGCGTGCCCTGGGTTTGAGGGCGTTGCTGGCGATTACGTCGGTGCTGAATATTGCTGCGGTGCTGAATATGCTGGTCATTGGTTGGCGTTTGACGGTTGACCCGAATAACGTGAGTACGACATACCATGCGCTCTCTTGCGTGGCGATGGGTTTTACGACTCCGCCGTGGACGCCGTTTGCGTTGGAGTCGCTGTACCGCCGCAACTATAAGTACAGTGATGTTCGCTTGTCGACAGCTGTTTCTTGGGGGACGACGGCGAACCTGTCGATGTACCCGCTGGCTGCTCTGCTGGTGCGGCTGGGCGATGCGTACCTCACCCCGAATCATGAGTATGCGGGCTTCTGGATCACGATGATTCTGGATGCGCTACTGTTCATTGTGGTTCTGGCCGCGCCGATGTGGCTGCCGGATATTTCGCGTATTCGCATGTCTCCGCCGAAGAATCTGGTCCGTCCGAATAAGCAGACGGTGGTGTTGATTCTTGGTCTGGTGCTGCTGGGTGCGTGTATGGGCGCGGTCGGTTCGGGTCTGCTGGGCTTCTCGCTGATTCACGGTTCGATGAACCTGTTCATGGCGATGGTTGCGACCGGTACCGGCGCGATGGTGCTTGTGTCTTTCCCCGTGGTTTTGGGTGCCCGTTCGGTGAACCCGTGGCATGGTTGGTTGGTGAGCGGCGTTCTGCTGATTATGGGTGCCCTGTATTTGCCGGCGAGTGATGATACGTCCACGATTTTCTATGCGTTGGTGCTGTGTGGTGCGGTGCTGGGTGTGGCGTTTGGCGGTCATGAGCTGTGGCTGAACCGTTCGCTCAAGCATATTCCTGATGCGCAGGCGAGCTTCTTTACCCGCTCGATGCTGGGTATTGGTCTTGCGATGGGTAGTATGTGGGGCGGCTATATGGGTGACGCTCCGTATTACCGTAATGCGTTTATGGTGCCGGTGATTATTGCGACGCTGTATTTTGCGTTGGGTCATTTGTACGGCTACCTGTGGCGTGAGGAGCATGAGGAGCAGCTGACTCCTTGGCATCAGTTGGAACGTCGTTAGCGCATGTTTAAAGGCGGATGCCCCGCCACCTTCTGCAGGTGGTGGGGCATCCGCCTTTTGCGTACCGTGCTCGGTTTGTGGTGAACCTCGGCCTGAGAACCTCAGTGTGAGAGCCTCAGCGTGAGGCTACAGTTTAGTGACCGCGCTTGATCCATGCCGGAAGCTCGGGTGCTTCCAGGCCGATGCCGGTGCTGTCGCCGTGGCCGGTGAGGACCGCGGTGGACTCGGGCAGGGTCAGCAGGCGGGTCGAAATCGACTCGATGATGGTGTCGAAGTCGCTGTAGGAGCGTCCGGTTGCGCCGGGGCCGCCGTTGAAGAGAGTGTCGCCGGAGAAGACGACCCCTTCGCTGTTCTCCCAGCTGAGGGTGGGTGCATAGAAGCACACGGAGCCGGGGGAGTGGCCGGGGGTGGCGAGGACCTTCAGTTCGGTGTCGCCGATGCGCAGTATATCGCCGTCAGCGAGTTCGTGGTCGAAGTCCCAGGAAGGGTACACCATTTCCCAGAGCACACGGTCTGCGGGGTTCAGGTAGACGGGTGCGCCGAAGCGTTCTGCCGCCTCCTTGGCGCTGCGGATGTGGTCGTCGTGGGCGTGGGTCAGCAGGATCTTCTCCACGGTGCGGCCTGCGACGGTGCGGGAGATTTTGTCGACGTCGTGGGCGGGGTCAATGATGATTACGGAGGAGTCATTGCCGATAATCCAGACGTTGTTGTCAACGTCCCAGCAGCCGCCGTCCAGCGAGAAGGTGCCGGAGGTGATGACTCGTTCAATACGTTCGCTCACGCTACGGTCCTAGAGTTCCACGACCGAGCGCAGCACGCGGCCGGTCTTCATGGTTTCGAATGCTTCGTTGACGTCTTCGAGGCGGATGCGCTCGGAGACGAAGCCGTCCAGGTCGAGGCGGCCGAGCAGGTACTGGTCCACGAATTCGGGGAAGTCGCGGGAGGGCAGGGTGTCGCCGTACCATGCGCTCTTGATGGAGCCGCCGCGGCCGAACACCTCATCCAGCGGGATGTCCCAGGTGGTGCCGGGTGCGGGCACGCCGACGAGGACGACGCGGCCAGCCAGGTCGCGTGCTTCGAATGCCTGCTTGAAGGTGGGGGCGATGCCGACAGCGTCGATGACGAGGTCTGCACCGAAGCCGCCGGTGAGTTCCTTGATAGCCTCAACGGGGTCGACCTTGGAGGAGTTCACGGTGTGGGTTGCGCCGTGCTCGCGTGCGCGTGCCAGCTTCTCTTCGTCGATGTCGACGGCGATGATGGTGGTTGCGCCACCGAGCTGTGCGCCTGCGATTGCTGCGGTGCCGACGCCGCCGCAACCGATGACTGCGACGGACTCGCCGCGCTTGAGCTCACCGGTGTTCAGCACAGCGCCCAGACCTGCGGTGACACCGCAGCCGAGCAGACCGATTGCTGCGTACTGTTCGGGGCTGATGTCAGCGGTGATCTTGGTGCACTGACCTGCTGCGACGAGGGTCTTCTCCGCGAAGGAGCCGATACCCAGTGCGGGGGTGAGTTCGGTACCGTCCTCGAGGGTCATCTTCTGGGTTGCGTTGTGGGTTGCGAAGCAGTACTGCGGCTGGCCCTTGCGGCATGCGCGGCATTCGCCGCAGACGGCACGCCAGTTGAGGATGACCAGGTCGCCGGGGGCGATGTCGGTGACGTCATCGCCGACAGCCTCAACGATACCTGCGGACTCGTGGCCGAGCAGGTAGGGGAAGTCCTGGCCGACGCCGCCGGTGACGTAGTGGTGATCGGTCTGGCAGACACCGCAGGTGAGGACCTTGACGAGTGCTTCGCCCTTGCCGGGGTCGGGTACGTTGATGGTGGTGACGGTGACGGGCGCGTCCTGGGCGAGGGCTACGACAGCCTTAACCTTGTGCATGGTGCTCCTTTGCTGAGGCGCGGCTGAGGTTCAACCGCAGATAAAGGTTTTTTGATACGTTCCCATTCTAAGAGCTAAGGCATACCTGATGCACCCCGGGGGTGAGCGTGAAGCCCCCAGGTGAATGTGACGTTTTATGACGTTGTAACTCAACCCGCCCGGAACCCGCGTAGCCTGCGGCTACTTACTCTGCCGCCTCCACCTCTGCCGCAAAGGTGAGCGCACCGCGTCGGAATGCGCCCGAGGTCAGTGCGTTCACGTGGTCGCGGCCGGGCAGGGAGATGAAGCGGTTGAGCGGGTTGTCGCCGCGCACCATGTCGTAGAGTTCGGCACCGTCGGCGGCGATGGTGTCCGCGTCACCGAGCACGACCGCAATGGGCGCGTGCGGATGCGCGCCCGGGTGACCCGCAGGCAGGTCGGGGGATCCGGCACGCAGGGCGGGCACGTTGAAGAACGGGCCGAAGGGAATCCTCACGAACTTCAGCAGCGCGTCGGGTTGAATGGGGGAGTTGTCAATGATCGAGGTGAAGGAGGCAATCGCCTCGTCGGTGGAGTCTGCCGCCGGGGTTTCACCATCCGCCGTGACGCTGGTTCCCTCGTGCGCTTCGAGCATGGCGCGCAGGGTAATGAGGTGGTCGTGTAGGGGCAGGCCGCCCAGGGTGAGGGATGCGACTGCCTCCGGGTGGGTGAGGGCGAGTTCCCAGCCGACGCGGGCGCCGAAGGAGAAGCCAATAACGTGCGCGCGGGGCTCCAGTTCAACGCCGAGGTCGTTCTCGGTGGCGACGGTGCGCAGCAGCTGGGCGAGCAGGTTGGTGAACAGGTGCATGGGGGTCAGCGGCTGACCTGCCGCATCGACAGGGGGCACCGAATCGAACGGAATTGTGCGGCTGCGCACGCTCGTGTTGTCGGGGAGTTTGCAGTCGACGGCGTGCATGGATTCGGGGTCTTTGAGGTATTCGTCTGAGTGGTAGGGCAGGGTAACAATCAGCACGGGGTATCCGGCGCGCAGGTATTGGCGGATCCAGCTGGTGCCGCCGTAGAGCTGTTCGCCGCGGGTGGCGAAGCCGTGAAGCATGAGGGCGGGGACGCGGCTTTTGAGCTGCTGCGGCTGGTAGAGGGTGTACTCGAGGTCGGGCAGGGTAGTGCCTGGTACAACAGCATTGGGTACGGCAAAGGGCGCGGGAGAGAATTCTGCACTGGTCATAGTTCTATCTTAGTGACCAGCGCAGGGTTTCTGTCCTGCGCCCTTTGAAAGGTTGAGGCGGTACGCGCTCAGCTGAGCTACCGCTTAGTTCTTCTTGGCCGCACCGGTTGAGTTATCGGTGCCCAGGTCGAAGAGCGCCTCCTGCTGAGGTTCAGCCTTTGCGCTCGCTTCTGCCTTCGCCGCGGTTGCCTCAGAAGCCTGAGCCTCGGCGGTATCAGCCTTCGCCTGCTTCTTCTGCAACTGTTCCTTGCCGTTGTCGAGTCGTTCCTTGCCGTCGGCAATGAACGTGCGAATCATGGTGGTGTTAGTGTCCACCGCCTTCTGCACGCGATCCGCAATGGAGGGGCCCTTCGGCTTGGGGAGCATGCCCTGGCCTGCCGCCTGCTGCTGCAATTCGCGTCCGGCGGACATGAGGCGTTCCTGGCGTGCCTTCAGTGCACGCGATGCGGAGGTGCTGCGCGGCTGCACCTTCAGGTGGCCGTGGTCGTCATCGCCAGCGATAATCTGGCGCATGAGCATGATTTCGGCGTCCAGATGCGCGCCGAAGAGAAGCATATTGTTCATGATCCAGATGAACAGCAGCATCACAATCACACCACCGATCAGGCCGTAGGTGGCGTTGTACTTGCTGAAGTTGTTGGCGTAGAGGGTGAAGCCGAATGCGCCCAGACCCATGCCGAAGAGGGCGAGTGCCGCACCGGGGGAGAGCCTCCATGCCTTGTAACGGCGCACGTTCGGGGTGGCGGCGTAGAGTAGAGTGATCAGGGCGATTGCCATGAACAGAATCAGCACCCAGCGGCCGTTCAGCCAGATGAGCTTGATGAGCTCCATATCCACGGTTTCGGGTACATACCGACCGACCATGTCCAGGACGGTTA
Organism: Rothia sp. HMSC066G02; assembly: GCF_001813145.1. Taxonomy (NCBI): domain Bacteria; kingdom Bacillati; phylum Actinomycetota; class Actinomycetes; order Micrococcales; family Micrococcaceae; genus Rothia; species Rothia sp. HMSC066G02. The sequence continues at coordinate 110,344 of NZ_KV811591.1, forward strand.
CACCCAGCAGCATCATGAGCATCATGAGTACCACGAGGATGATAATCACGGTGGTGACGAAGACGTTCAGCGGCTTGAGAATCCAGCCGGGGCGGCCTTCACGCACGTTGTAGACCGTGTTGAGAGCTCGGCCGAAGGATCCGGTGTACCCAGAGGCGGACCAGAGTGCACTGAGGATACCGGTCAACAGCACCAGGCCTGCGCCATGGTCGCCTGTAATCTGCTTGATGGGGTCTTCCAGAATGGCGTACATCTGGGCGGGCGCGTTGTCCTTGAGGAAGGCGAGGATGACCGCGGCGCTTTCCTCACCGTGACCGAATACGCCCAGTAGGGAGACGATTGCCAGCAGGGCGGGGAAGATGGACAGCACGGTGAAGTAGGTGAGTGCTGCCGCCATGTCGGTGCCGCCGTTTGCGCCGAATTTGTAGATGGCACGGCGCAGAATGTAGAGGATGCTGCCCTTGGGGAAGTCGCGCAGCTTGACGCTGACGTACTTGGGGTCAGCGGGCTTCTGCTTGCGGGAGAAGAGTCCGCGTCGAGCTCCGGCGGGTACCTGGGTTGAGGAGGTGTCCGTGGAAGAGCCGGTGTGTGCAGCCAATGGGGCTCCTTGAATGATGGGGTGTACACAGTGGTGCGCCTATGAGCTTCAGTGTGTGGGCGCACAGAAGGGGCGAGGAGAACAATGAGCTGTCCTTCCCGCCCCTGCGGTGACATTATAGGGTTTTCTAACCCTCCCGCATTTTTCTGCGAGTGCAGATAGCTGACCTGTCGGTCAGTTAGAGAGGGTAACCGCCCCGAAAAGCCTCAAAAAAGGCTTGTCAGCTAGGGTATAAAGCTACCTGCTGAGCCTAACTGAAAACTAGTTGTGAATACCCAGAACCTTAGCGGTGTGAGCCATCAGCTCATCAGCCAGGTCGTGGTTATCGTTGAGCTTCACGCCGTAACCGGGGATGAGCTCCTTCAGGCGAGGCTCCCAACCGGCAATCTTGGAGGGGAAGCACTTAGCCAGCAGGTTCAGCATAATCGGAGCCGCGGTGGAAGCACCGGGGGATGCACCCAGCAGAGCCGCGATGGAGCCGTCCGCTGCGGAGACAACCTCGGTACCGAACTGCAGGATACCGCCCTTCTTTGCGTCCTTCTTCATAATCTGGACGCGCTGGCCAGCCTCGATGAGCTCCCACTCGCCGCCAACAGCCTCGGGGTAGTACTGGTACAGCGACTCCAGGCGTGCGTTCTTGTCCTTGACCAGCTCGGAGAGCAGGTACTTGACCAGGGAGAGGTTGTCGATGCCTGCGCGGGTCATCGGGTAGATGTTGTGCGGGCGCAGGGACAGCGGCAGGTCCAGCAGGGAGCCCTGCTTCAGGAAGTTGGTCTTGAAGCCAGCGTAGGGGCCGAACATGAGGGCGCGCTTGCCGTCCACGTAGCGGGTGTCCAGGTGCGGCACGGACATGGGAGGTGCGCCCACCGAAGCCTGACCGTACACCTTAGCGTTGTGCTGGTTTGCGGTTGCCTCGTGGGTGTTGCGCAGGAACAGGCCGGAAACGGGGAAGCCGCCGTAGCCCTTACCCTCTTCAATGCCGGACTTCTGCAGCAGGTGCAGAGCGCCACCGCCGGCACCCAGGAAGACGAACTTCGCGTTGATGGTCAGCGGCTCTTCCTTGTTGATGCGGTTGATAGCGTCAATGGTCCAGGAGCCGTTGGACTCGCGGTTCAGGTTGGTGACCTGGTAGCCGTAGCGAACCTCAACGCCCTTGGTCTGCAGGTGGTCAATCATCTGCTGGGTGAGGGCGCCGAAGTCAACGTCGGTACCTTCGGGGGACCAGGTCGCAGCAATGGGGTCGTTACCCTTGCGACCGTTGACGGTCAGCGGAGCCCACTCAGCGATCTTGCCGCGGTCGGTGGAGAACTGCATGCGCTCGAAGAGCTTCTCCTTGCGGAAGGAATCGTAGCGTGCAGCCAGGTACTTGGAGTGATCCTCACCGAAGACCAGGGACATGTGGGGAACCGGGTTGATGAAGTCTGCATTGCCCAGAATCTTCTCTTCAACCAGGGAAGCCCAGAACTGGCGGGAAATCTGGAACTGCTCGTTAATGTTCAGCGCCTTAGCTGCCGAGACGGTGCCGTCGGGGCCAGCGGGTGCGTAGTTGAGTTCGCACAGCGCCGAGTGGCCGGTACCTGCGTTGTTCCAGGGATTGGAGGATTCCTGAGCGGCCTTGTCGAGGCGTTCGAGCAGGATAATATTCCAGGTCGGTTCGAGTTCCTTGAGGAACACGCCGAGGGTGGCGCTCATGATGCCGCCGCCGACCAGGACGACGTCGGTTCGTTCAGTACGTGCTACCACTGAATTCTCCCTTAGGGGTGCGGGTGCCCGGCCTGGGCACAGTGAATGTGGGGTACATCATCTAGCCTACCCCTTTTAGTGGGGTTGGCATAGTCAGAATCCACAAAACGAGAGAGAGTGTTGCAGTTCATATCAATAAATCTCTTAGGGTCGAAAAGACCCGTAATCGCATGCATTTGCTACACCCGCCGGCAACAACCCGAAAGCAGCTCCAGAAATACCCGCCCACCCGCTCACCGAAAGCCCCACGAAAGCCCCAAACACGGCGAAAGGGGCGCACCCCAATCGGGATGCACCCCTTTCCGCAAAAGCTAAAAACGCAGGCTACGACTTGCGCAGCTTACCGAACAGCTCAATCGCATTCTGCTCCGTCTGATAGCCCTGAACCTCACGGCTCACCGCCACCTTCGACGTCACATTCAGCAACGGAACCGCCGGCATGAACTGACCCAGCTGAGACACAACCTTCGCATACAACTCGCGCTGCGAATCCACCGAATCGGCAGAATCCGCGGTACGAATCGCCTCCAAAATCTCCGTAAAACGAGGCGACGGCGCAACCGCCACAGCAGTAGGCTGCGGCGAAGGCGACGCCGACGGGCTCGGCGAAGCAGAAGCCGAAGCCTCCTCCTCAGGCATCAACGGGTCCGGCGAATAACTCGGCTGCGGGCTCGGAGTCGCAGAAATCCGCACATTCGAATTCGCACCACCCGACGACGGCACATCAGAACTCTTCTTCGTCAAACCAGTCGTCATATCCGACGGCGCATTAGCAATCAACGAACGCACCTGATGCTCAGCAATCAGCGGCGCCAACACCGGACCAAAGAACGCATACGGGTCACGGTACATGCCGTAGAAACCCGCCAAGGTAATACCGCGCTCAGAAGAAACCTCACGGCTCTTCGACAGATACTCAGACCACGGCAGAGGCACCGGCTTAATATTCAGGCCCACCTCAATCAGCGAAGCCACCATCTCCGAATACACCTTCTGCGGAGTATCCATCCACGGCAGAGACACATCGGCAGGGTAGTAACACTCAATCACCTGATTGTCGTACCCAGCCGTCGCCAACAGCGAGCGCGCCGTATCCTGATTGCGGTCCGTGTAATCCTTCGCGTCATCAGCCTTAATACGGAACGACGGCGAAATCAGCGTCTGCGCATCCGAGGTGCCCTGCGGGTAATACTGACGTAGTGCACCACGATCCACCGCATGCGAAATAGCGCGACGCACCGAAATATTCTTCAACACCGGATGCGCCGTATTCAAACCCAAATACACCAGCGAGAACGGGTCACGGCCCGGAGTCTGATAACCATCACGCGCCAACTGACCCAGATCAGAAGAATTCACCTGATCACACGCATCAATATGACCCTCCATCAGCGCAAAATAACGCTTATCCGACGAAGTGAGGGTCGAAATCTGAATCTCATCCAGCTCAGGTGCCTGACCGTCAAAATGAGTATTCTTCAGCAGACGCACCGTGCCGTCCTTGAAAGAATCCACAAGGAACGCACCCGTACCCACCGGGTTACCCGTCAACTTCTGATCAGAACCAAACAGCGACGGATCAATAATGCCAAACGCCTGCTGCGTCAAAATACGCGGGAACGCCAACGAAGGACGCGACAGCGTCACCACCACAGAGTTACCCTTCGCCACCACCGACGAAACCAGTGGCAAGAATGACTGCACCGCAGACGACTGAGTTGCACCCGCCTTCGGTGCATTCTTATCACCCGGTTGAGCCGGTTCAGAAGCTACGGCAGAAGCACTAGCCGAGGCGGTAGCCGACGGGGTAGCGGACGCACTCGCAGAAGCACCCGGAGTAGCCGCACCCGACGGAGATGCCTGAACCGGCGCAGGCTCCACCGCCGAAGGATCAATAGAACCCGGCTTCGGTACACCAAAACCCCACGCAAACAACGGCTGAGCAGGCACCGCCAAAGCAGCAGTACCCTCACCCGTAGCCAACGCCTGCCACCTCTGGAAATTCTGCACAACAGCATCCGCAGTCAACGCAGCACCGTTACTAAAATGCGCCTCACGCAACACAAACGTATGCACCAAACGGTCATCAGAAACCGTCCACTCACTACACAACGAATCCTGAACCTCAGGATCACCCGTGTAATGATTCGCCACCAACAACGTCTGCAAAACCTGCGCCGTCACCTGATACGTACTCGCCACAGGAAACAACGCCGGATCCAAACCCAACGGCGCCGCACCCTGCGCAAAACGGAACACACGACGCGCATCAGCAGAGGACTCGCTCGCACTCGCAGACGAACTAGCAGGCGAACCAGAAGAAGACTGACCAGAACACGCAGAAAGCGCCAAACCAGCACTAAAAAGCGCGCCAAAACGCAAAACGGCGCGTCGACTCAAGCCACTCGAGCCAGCAGTGGCTCGCAGCAGCGCATCAGAATTGCCAACAGCTGACGATGCATGAGGCTGATGCTGCACGGGAGGGTCCTCTCTTCCGTCGCGGATGCTTATCTCTCAGGATAACGGTTCAACACCCAACCGGGCGAGACACCCCACCCGGGCAAGATACATACAAGAGGACCCGCCGCCACGACAACCGTGACGGCGGGTCCAATGTAAATGTGTGTGTGCGCGAGGGGGGACTTGAACCCCCACGCCGTAAGGCACAGGAACCTAAATCCTGCGTGTCTGCCAATTTCACCACTCGCGCGCAGTGTCACCCCACATCCGAAGATGCATGCGTCTGAGGCAACAAAAAATTAGTGTACACCAGGAACCAAGGTTCTCCAAGCCTTAAAAGCAGCCCCCATAGGGCAAAAAGTCCGCAAACACGCCGCACAGCAACCCCCACACGGAGGTGCTACACAGCGCCGCCGCCCCTCGCGCTACCCGAGCACAGAAAACACGACCCTACTTCGGGTCAATACCCAAATCACGACGCAGCTTAGCCACATGACCCGTCGCACGCACATTGTACTGAGCCAAAGCAACAACACCCTGCTCATCAATCACAAACGTCGAACGAATCAGACCCTCATACACCCTGCCGTAATTCTTCTTCTCACCCCACGCACCATACGCCTCAGCCACCGCATGATCAGCATCAGACAGCAGCGGGAACGTCAACGACTCCTTCTCCACAAAACGAGCAATAGCCGCCGGCGAGTCCGGAGAAACACCCAACACCACGTAACCCAACGACTTCAACGACGCCAAATTATCGCGGAAATCGCACGCCTCCTTCGTGCAACCCGGAGTCGAAGCCTTCGGGTAAAAATACAAAATCACCTTGCTGCCCGCATAATCACTCAAACTATGAGTAACACCAGCCGAATCAACCAGCGAAAAAGCAGGCGCCGGGACACCCGGCTCAAGACGAACGTTCATCAATAACTCCTCAAAACATCAATAGAAATCAGCAGGGGAGCGGCGGATGCGCCCCACACAGTACCAAGGGCGGACGCGCCCCATGCAATACACACAGTCTAGTGTCCCACACACCCCACCCAAACAATGTGTCTAGGCTCACCCCAAATCAACTTGCGCACACCATGAAAACTCGCGTATAGTATTTTTCTGTTGCAAGGGAAACCTTGAAAAACAAATAAGCGCCTCTAGCTCAATTGGCAGAGCAATTGACTCTTAATCAATGGGTTCTGGGTTCGAGTCCCAGGGGGCGCACTTCACAGAAAATCCCGCTGATTCTTCGGAATCGGCGGGATTTTTGCGTTCCCCGAATAAATACAGTTTTTGGGTTTGAGGAGCTTGTGTCCGGCTTTGTTTCAGATGACGCGCGCCGCATGTTTCCTCCGCGCCTACGCAGGGGCACCCGTCACCCGGACGCTCCGCTCCTCCTTGCTTCGCTGCGGAGAGCGTCCGTATGACACCCTGAGGGCGCATCCGGAAAACGCGG